>CAZFXK010000020.1:0-24182 GCA_964522975.1 uncultured Bacteroides sp.
ACATTCAGAACCACAATCTGACGCTCTAACCAACTGAACTACAGCCACCGTGTTGTTAAATGCGTTGCAAATATACGTAATAAGTTCAATGTAGCAAATAAAAAAAGCATTTTTTATTCTAATAAATATTCTGTACATCCCTGATTATAGCGGGTCAAGCGTTTGCTTGTATTGGTTAAGAATTTGTTTCTTAATTGATTGGATTCTGTATTTAGTTTGTATTCTTTTTTTGAAGTAGGATATAAAATGAAATTTTTCTCTTTTGTGATAACCGGCTTACCTGTCCATACTAAATTATACTCACATGATTTTAGTTGAACACTGCTATCTTTTTCTAAGATTAATTTCAACATTATACCACCATCCGTTCCTTCTTTATTCATATTAGAAATGAAATTACCTAAAGAGTAGGCTATTACTTTTTTTTGTTTTACAAGGCTGTCAGTAACGACATGAATGGGTTGTATAACGTGAGGATGACTACCTATGATGTAATCAACTCCGTTGTTGATAAGCCAATGAGCTAACTTCTTTTGTTCTTTGTTTGGATTCTTTTGATATTCTTCTCCCCAATGCAACAAGGTAATAATAGCATCCGGTTTTTTAAGTTTAGCTGTTCGGAGATCTTTTTTTATTATTACTGTATCTATGTAGTTGACTATATAAGGAGAATCCACAGTTAATCCATTTGTACCATAGGTGTAATTCAAAAAAGCAATTTTAAATCCTTTTTTTTCAATTAACAAGGGCGTTTTTTCTTCTCTGTCATTGTTTGATGTATAGGCTCCTGTGTGATACACATTGAGAGAATCTAATAAAAACAGGGTACGTTTAAGACCTTTAGCTCCACGATCTAATATATGATTATTTGCTATTTGAATCACATTAAATCCCGTGTTTATGAGTTCAAGAAGCAATTCATTCGGCGAACTAAACATTGGGTAACCTGAATAGGGTTTACCTCCCAATGTGGTTTCTAAATTAGCTATTGCTAAATCTGCTTGCCTTACTTCTTTTTGTATATGTTGAAAACACAGGGAATAGTCGTAACCCAATGAGGTTTTAGCTGCATTTAATTGAGGCTTATGTTGCATTACATCGCCAACAAAGAGTAATGTAATCTGCGTTGTACTATCTTTTTTTAGATTTGCAGCTAATTCTATTGGTTCTGAATTATTTATGTATTTACATGATATAAGACAAAAGGAAAGAGAAATCAAAAGAAAATATGCTTTCATAGATGTGGAAATGAAAAAGATGCGTTTCCAATTAACGCATCTTTTTTATAAGTTTTATTTATAAATCTCTTTTTTTCCGGCTAATAGCGTATTTTTCATTAAAGATACAATTGTCATAGGACCAACGCCACCCGGAACGGGAGTAATGAATGAACATTTAGGAGCTACTTCATCAAATTTTACATCTCCTTTTAACCGAAATCCCGATTTTGTTTCTTTTGACGGAACTCGTGTTGTGCCTACGTCAATAACTACAGCTCCCTCTTTAACCATATCTGCTGTTACAAATTCAGGTTGTCCTAAAGCGGCAATAATGATATCTGCGCTTTGACACTCTTCTGCTAAGTTTTTAGAGCGACTGTGACATACAGTTACAGTTGCATTGCCCGGATATTGTTTTTGCATCATTAGTGTAGCCATAGGTTTACCTACGATGTTACTTCTTCCTAAAACTACACATTTCTTTCCTTCGGTCTCTATCTTGTAACGCTTCAGTAATTCAATAATTCCATTGGGGGTAGCTGATATATAGCATGGAAGACCAATTGACATCCTACCCACATTAATAGGGTGAAATCCATCTACATCTTTACGATAATCTATGGTTTCAATCACTTTTTGTTCAGAAATATGCTTGGGTAAAGGTAGTTGAACAATAAACCCATCAATAGATGTATCTTTATTTAATTCCTTTACTTTGTCTAATAATTCCTTTTCTGAGACCTCTTCTTCATAGCGAATAAGTGTAGATTCAAACCCACACTCTTCACAAGCCTTTACTTTATTGCGTACATAGGTTTCACTACCTCCATCGTGTCCTACTAAAATAGCTGCTAAATGAGGTCTCTTTTTTCCTTGGTTTACCAATTCTTTAACTTCCTCGGCAATTTCTTTTTTTATGAGGGCAGCTGTTGCCTTTCCGTCAATAAGTTTCATTGTATTGTATTTTAGTGTTAACGTCTTCCCATTTTGGGCATCATCATGCGACCCATTTTTCCGCCACCGGCAACCATTTTCATCATCTTACGAGTTTGATCAAATTGGCTAATCAGTCGGTTTACTTCTTGAATAGTAGTGCCACTTCCTTTTGCAATACGAGCTTTTCTCGATCCGTTTAGAATTGAAGGATTCTTTCTTTCAATGGGAGTCATGGAATAGATGATGGCTTCAACACTTTTAAATGCATCATCGTCAAAATCAATGTCTTTGATTGCTTTTCCAACACCGGGGATCATAGAAGCTAAGTCTTTGATATTCCCCATTTTCTTAATTTGATTTATCTGAGAAAGGAAATCATCAAAGTCAAATTGATTTTTAGAAATTTTCCGTTGTAGTTTTTTCGCTTCTTCTTCATCGTATTGCTCTTGTGCACGTTCAACCAACGAAACAATGTCACCCATACCTAAGATTCGGTCTGCCATACGTGAAGGATGGAACTGGTCAATAGCATCTAACTTTTCACCTGTACCAATAAACTTTATGGGTTTATCAACTACCGTGCGGATGGAAAGTGCTGCACCACCACGAGTATCTCCATCAAGCTTAGTCAATACTACGCCATCGAAATTTAATCTATCATTAAATTCTTTAGCCGTATTCACCGCATCTTGACCCGTCATTGAATCAACAACAAAGAGAATCTCATTTGGATTTATAGCCTCTTTAATGGATGAGATTTCATCCATCATTTCTTTATCAATGGCTAATCGTCCGGCTGTATCTATGATAACTAAGTCGTAACCTTTATCTTTTGCCTCTTTAATAGCATTTTTAGCAATCTCGACAGGCTTTTTGTTTTCCGGTTCAGAATACATTGGAACATTAATTTGTTCCGAAAGTACACGTAATTGTTCGATCGCTGCCGGACGATATACGTCACAAGCAACAAGAAGAGGCTTTTTATTCTTTTTGCTCTTCATCATTCGGGCTAATTTACCGGAGAATGTTGTTTTACCCGAACCTTGTAAACCGGACATTAAAATAACTGCAGGTTTACCTTCTATGTTTACTTCTGCTGTTTCACCACCCATTAACTCGGTTAATTCGTCATGAACTATTTTAACCATTAGTTCATTCGGTTTTACGGCAGTAAGTACATTTTGTCCTAATGCTTTTTCCTTTACTGTATCAGTAAATGTTTTGGCAACTTTATAGTTAACATCAGCATCTAAAAGGGCTTTACGAACCTCTTTTAAAGTTTCTGCTATGTTTACTTCTGTTATTTTGCCTTCTCCTTTTAATATCTTAAAAGATCTTTCTAGCTTTTCACTTAAACTTTGAAACATATATAAATTGAAAATTAGAGATTAAAACTAATAATTGAGTTGATTATATTTAAAAGCAACACAAAGGTACAAAATTGTAATATAAATAGGTGATTATTAGTACCTTTTTCTAGTGAACAGGGAGATTATCCTAAAATATTCTCATTATGTATAAATAGTACGGGTTGTATAGCTTAAAAACTGTACAACCCGTAAATCTATTTATTTTATCGTAAATTAATGAGTTAGCTATTCATACTCATTAAAAACTCCTCGTTGTTTTTAGTGATTTGCAAACGATCTTTAACAAAAGTCAATGCTTCCACGGGGTTCATATCTCCAAGGTATTTACGAAGAATCCACATTCTATCAAGTGTAGTTTTATCTAATAATAGATCATCTCGGCGTGTACTTGATGCAGTAATATTAACAGCAGGAAATATGCGTTTATTTGATAAGTTTCTATCTAGTTGTAATTCCATATTACCAGTACCTTTAAACTCTTCAAAAATAACTTCATCCATTTTTGATCCCGTTTCAATTAAAGCAGTGGCAATAATGGTTAAAGAGCCTCCATTTTCAATATTACGGGCAGCACCAAAGAATCGTTTAGGCTTATGTAATGCGTTTGCATCAACTCCACCAGAAAGAACCTTTCCAGAAGCAGGAGCTACTGTGTTGTATGCACGAGCTAAACGAGTAATGGAATCCAAGAAAATAACTACATCGTGTCCACACTCAACTAAACGCTTGGCTTTTTCTAAAACTATGCCGGCAATCTTAACGTGACGATCAGCCGGTTCGTCAAATGTAGAAGCTATTACCTCTGCATTAACACTGCGTGCCATATCTGTAACCTCTTCAGGTCTTTCGTCAATTAAAAGCATAATCATATACACCTCGGGATTATTAGCTGCTATGGCATTGGCTATTTGTTTTAGTAGAATTGTCTTTCCTGTTTTAGGTTGTGCTACTATAAGGCCCCTTTGTCCTTTGCCGATAGGTGAAAATAGATCTACGATTCTAGTTGATAAATTATCGGAGGAATCTCCTTTGCATAGTGTGAATTTTTCTTCAGGGAATAGGGGGGTTAAGTGGTCGAAAGCTACCCGATCTCTTACATAAGATGGATCTCTGCCATTAATTTTTTGAATTTTCACTAAAGGAAAATATTTCTCTCCTTCTTTAGGAGGGCGGATAATTCCTTCAACAACATCACCTGTTTTTAATCCAAACAATTTAATCTGTGATTGTGATACATAGATATCATCCGGAGATGAGAGGTAGTTATAATCTGCCGATCGAAGAAATCCAAATCCATCCGGCATAGCATCTAAAACGCCAACGCCTGTTAAGATATCATCAAACTCGTATGTTTTCTGTGGTTCTTTTCGATTCTCTTTTTTCTGTTGTTGAGCTTGATTGGGATGTTGGTTTTTCTGTTGGCTATTATTTTGATTTTTCTCTCGATTATCATGGTTCTTGCGATTGCTATTTCCTACATTATCGGTTGATTTAGAGGTTTTTTGTTTGACTTGTACAGGAGGTTCGGTTTTTGTAGCTTCAAATTTATCAATCAGTTTTACCGGTAACGTTGCTTTTTTAGCAGGCAATTCTTCAATGGGTACAAACTCTGCCGATATTTTTTTTGTTGGCTGTTGTAGTTGTTTTACTGATTGGTTATCTGCTTCTTTTGGTGAATCTTTTTTTTCTTGATTAGATTCTTGCTTTTCTATTTTTCTCGGAATAACTTTCTTAGGAGTCTGTTTTGTTTCTTCAGGTTGTGCGTTTTTCTCAGTTTCTCCTTTAGTATTCGCTGATATTACCTTACTGGCAACCTCTTTTTTAACTGTTACCCGATGTCTTTTTTTGCTTTTGTTTTCTTCTTTTTGCTTTTCTGCTTTTACTTGTTTATTAGCACCTGCAATGGCCTGTTCGTCAAGTATTTTATAAATTAACTCTTCTTTTCTTAGAGCGCTAATTCGCTTCAAGCCTAATTCTTTAGCAATAGCCTGCAACTCAGGCATTTTCTTTTCATTTAATTGAATAATATTATACATTCTGATGTAGTAAAGTTATTGATTTTTCAGATTGCTCAAAAGCATAATAATAAAACTCTTATTTGTGAGTTATTACTACCATTTATAATGTTGTTAATCTAAATAAATATTGATAAGCAATTTGAACTATTGTTTTACTTTATGTTATTTCTATAATTGATAATGGAATAAATAAAAACGTGGAGTGTAAAAACTTTAAGCAGAGGATAATCTAATTTACTTATTAAAGCTTCTACTTGTTTTTATTCGACATCAAAGATAGCTATTAAAATTATAGAAATAGCAATAAATCCTATTATTTTTCTGTTTTTACTGTCTTATTTTATTCTATTACTTTCAATTAGAACGTGAATTTAACTATTTTAGCCCCATATTTTGGCGTTGAAAGAGTCACTGGTTTAGAAGATAATAAAGAATATTCTCTTTCTTCATCTGTTAAAAGATTCACTCCTCTAATAGTAGGCACTTCCTCCATATCAAGATATTCAAAAGCGTGTATGGGTAAATTAATCTCTACATCCACCTTTTTGTCATCAAAGTTTACAACAAATAGGATGAGTTCATTTTTGTGTTTTCGTAAAAAGGCATATTGCTTGTCGGAGTTAAACTTCCAACTATTCATGTTTGCATACATTAGGTCAAAGAATAAACCATCAGAAATGGCTTTTTCTGAATGACATAAATTTAGTATTTTACGATATAGCTGTTGTAGTTCAATTTCATTTTTATTGAGTCCTTCTGTTCCATATTTTCCTTTGTTTCTCCATCGACGGATAGAAGAGATAGACCAGTAATCAAAGATAGACGTTTTTCCGTCTCTTCCACTATATCCTTCTGCATTCATACCCATCTCTCCTGTTTCTTGACCAAAATAAATCATCATTGGATTAACATTCATACAGGCTGATATTATTAATCCGGGTATTGCTTTTAATGGATTGACAGCGAAAAAATGTGATGCTATTCTTTGCTCATCATGATTCTCCAAGAAGTTAAGCATCCTTGGTTGTAAACCATTAAGGTTTTGCCAACAATACGTAATGTTTTTAGTGGATTCATTTCCACTGATTATGTTACGAAGAGTTTCATAAAGTCCCTTCTTATCGTATAAATAGTCAAAACCGCATTTTTCAATGAACGTTTTGTAAAGATGGGGTTGATAAATTTCACCGATGAAAATTAAATCCGGGTATTTAGCTTTAACTTGAGGTATAACCCATTCCCAAAATTCAATGGGAACCATCTCTACCATATCACATCGTAGTCCATCTATTTTTTTTGAAGCCCAGAATAATAGAATTTCCAACATCTTATGCCAAGTATCAGGGGTGGGGCTGAAGTGCTGGTTTCTTCCATTTAAATAATCAATCCCATAATTGAGCTTTACTGTATCATACCAATCGTTAAAATTAGGAGAAGCATCAAATCGATCATTACCTGTAGCTTTTGCGGGAAACTCACAATACTGTTCTTTAGCACTTCCTTTTGTATCGAATTGGCCATGAAAAGCTGTGTCGGGAATATAATAGAAATTATTATAGGGGCTAAAAGCTTTTGTATTATCATCATTAGCTCCAAGTGGTGTTGTGTTGTTCGGTTGTTTATCAGAATGATATTGACGCGCAACGTGATTAGGAACAAAATCAATAATGACTTTAAGTTTTGCTTTATGAGTCCTTGCTACTAAACTTTCAAATTCCTTCATTCTTTGATCGGGATTTACAGCTAAGTCGGGATCAATATCAAAATAATCTTTGATGGCATAAGGAGATCCGGCTTTTCCTTTAACAATGGCAGGGTGATCCGGTTTTATGTTATACTCCTCATAATTAGATTGAGTGGCATGCTCAATTACTCCTGTATACCAAATGTGAGTTATTCCGAGTTTCTTAATTTCTTGAAAGGCTTTAGGAGTGAAATCGTTCATTTTCCCACTTTTATTTTGCTCAATAGTTCCATTAGAAACACAATAAATGTTATCGTTTCCAAATAAGCGAGGAAGAACTTGGTAGATTATTATTTTTTTATTCGGCATATTTTTTCTTTTATTTTTACTGTTTAATTTATTTATCGGAATAAGGAGTGATTGATTTTTTTCTTTTCTATGAGATCTGTTTTGAATATGTAAATATAATTCTAATTATTTTACCTTAAGATGCATTTAGGGCAATATAAAATTATTTTATTGCAATCCTAACTTTCCTTGAGTTTGTTTAATTTGATTCAGCTTTGCTTTTGTGCAATTATAGCCAACTTGAAATATTTCTTCAGCTTTTTCTAAATCAATTATGCTATATCCATTTAAGTTGTAAGGTTCAATTAATATATCACAAAGGCGTCGTTGTGAATAAGTATTTGCTTTAGCCATTAAATTAAAAGATCGCATGGCTATATTTATTAAGTTGTTTTTGTATTCTTTGGGTACAAAAGGACTAACGTTAATTCCTAAAACCATTTTACAGTAAGGGCGAATAGTTGAAGCCGGAAAATTCATAAGTACACCGCCATCTACATAATTAACTCCTTCTATCTGAATAGGAGTAAATAAAATGGGCATACAACACGATGCAGCTATACGTTCAGCCAAACTGCCTGTTGTAAAATGTGTGAGTACTCCTTTGTCTAAATTTGTAGCTGTAATTATAAATGGTATTTTTAGATCTTCAATATTTTTTGCTTTTATATGTGTCCGAATAAAATCGATAAATTCAGCTAAATCAAAAAAACCATTTTTGGGTATGGTCCACCGAGTTAAATCAGAAAACTTGTATCCGGAAAAAAAATGTAATGCTTCATAAGGTTCGGTACCATCAGCATAAAAAGCTCCTGCTAATGAACCGGCACTGACACCGGATATTATTTTCGGATGAATATCTTCCTCATTTAAGGCTTGCATCACACCTAAATGTGCAAACCCTTTAATAAATCCACCACTTAAAGCATATCCTATTTGATAGCGTTCATTTCCCATCCGTTAAAGCCAGAGTTATCTTAATCCTTATTTTAATTGGTTATTATTGCTAATATAATGAATTTTTAATAAAAACTATTTAGAATTCAAAAAAAAGCGCAGGCCTACCAATTTGTATGGTACCTGCGCTCAATATATAAGGTTTTATTCTTTTCTGTTAAATACCTCTGACGTTTACATTAGAATCTATTTTCTTTATTAAACCTTGTAACACTTTTCCGGGACCACATTCAATAAATTCCGTAGCTCCGTCAGCAATCATGTTTTGGACGGTTTGTGTCCAACGTACGGATGAAGTTAGTTGAGCTATTAATAGTTCTTTTATTTCATTGGGGTTGGTGTGAGGTTTAGCATCTACATTTTGATAAACAGGACATTTGGGTTTATTGATGGTAGTGTTTTTAATGGCTTCAGCAAGTTCTTCTTTAGCTGCTTCCATTAATGGGGAATGGAATGCACCACCAACTTTTAATGGGAGTGCACGTTTTGCTCCTGCTTCAAGCATAAGTTTACATGCTTTATCAATACCTGCAATTGTTCCAGAAATAACTACTTGACCGGGACAATTATAGTTTGCCGGTATACAAATTTCCTCCTTATTGACTTCAGCACAAATTTCTTCTACTTTTTCATCCGGAAGGCCTAATATTGCCGCCATAGTAGATGGCGTGATTTCACAAGCTTTTTGCATGGCCATTGCACGCGCATAAACAAGTCGCAGTCCGTCTTCAAACGAAAGAGCTTCGGCAACAACTAAAGCTGAAAATTCACCCAATGAATGTCCCGCAACCATGTCGGGATGCAGTTCGTCTTTCAAACAGAGTGCAGAAATAACTGAGTGAAGGAAAACGGCAGGTTGAGTTACTTTTGTTTGACGTAAATCTTCATCTGTTCCTTCGAACATGATGTCTGTTATTCTATATCCTAAAATATCGTTTGCTTTTTCGAAAAGTTCTTTTGCCAAGTCTGATTTTTCGTATAAGTCTTTCCCCATGCCTACAAACTGAGCTCCTTGACCAGGGAATACAAATGCTTTCATATTTTTCATTCTCTTAGTTAAACAATTTTTGCAAAGTTAAGATTTTTTTTGAATATCAATACCCCTTCATTATAAACAAAATATTCATTTAGTTGTAGATATACTATATATAATGAGCAGTTGGCAAAGTTTTTTTTCTCTTTAATTCCATTGTGTGTTGTTCGCTTAAAAACAAAATACTGTTTTTGAGATGATAAGTCCATGAAAAAGTGGATATGATTATAACCTAGACCGAAGGGCTGTCGGTCTGGGTTATATGCCTCTTCGGTCTGGGAGAAACAGTCGGTCGGTCTGGGACCTCTCTTTTAGGTAGTATGTTTTTAGTATTATTTAACCTACTGATTTTGACTGGCGAACATCATACAATAAGTAAAACGTGATTTTAAATG
This sequence comes from uncultured Bacteroides sp., assembly GCA_964522975.1. Taxonomy (GTDB): domain Bacteria; phylum Bacteroidota; class Bacteroidia; order Bacteroidales; family Bacteroidaceae; genus Bacteroides_E. Next base: position 9,962 of record CAZFXK010000020.1, read on the forward strand.
TAGAAATACAATAAGTGTTCTTTATACGTTAGATGTAAGTGACTGATTTTTATTGGTTTGCGTTGTTTTGTGTGATGTATATATGGTGTAATTAACTACATATTGTATTTTTTACAGTAAGTACTTTGATACATATTGTATCTATTACGATATACTAAATATCTGATATATAGAATATTATACTTCTGCAATACTTGTTATTTTATTTTTATTTCTGATAAATAAATGTATATTTGTGGTAGAGAAAGATGAAAAGCACTATGAGTAATAAAAAAGAAAGATTAGCTGTTAATCATATATCTGTTGATTGTGTTGTTATAGGTTTTGATGGAGAAAACTTAAATGTTTTGTTAATTAAACGCACCGTTGAAGAGGATGGTAATGTTTATAATGACATGAAGCTTCCCGGTAGTTTAATTTATATGGATGAAGATTTGGATGATGCAGCATCGCGTGTGCTGAAAGAGCTAACCGGATTAAAAACTGTAAAACTCCAGCAATTTAAGACTTTTGGTTCTAAAAACCGAACGGATGATCCTAAAGATATCTTATGGTTGGAACGAGCTATGAATTCAAAAGTAGAACGAATAGTTACCATTGCCTATTTATCTTTAATCCGTATCAATAGAGAAGTTAATAAGATATTAGATAAAGATATGTCTTTGTGGGTTCCCATAAAAGATGTCAAGGAATTAGCCTTCGATCATAATATTATTATTGAAGAGGCTTTAGCCTATATACAAAAATATGTAAATGAAAATCCTGCTGCATTGTTCGACTTGCTGCCTACAAAGTTTATTGCATCGGAACTACGAAGGTTGCACGAAGTTATTTTTAATACGGAATATGATGTGAGAAATTTTCATAAAAAAATAAATTCAATGCCTTATGTGGAACGATTAAATGAAAAGCAAAAAGATGTTCCTCATCGTGCAGCATACTATTATCGATTTAATAGGTCAGTATACAATAAATTACGTCGTTAATCATTATAAATAAAAAAATATGTATTTATTAGGATATGATATAGGAAGCTCTTCTGTAAAAGTAAGCTTGGTTAATGTGGATTCGGGGAAATGTGTAGCCACCTCATTTTATCCCGAAAAAGAAGCACCAATTAATGCCCCCAAGGCAGGGTGGGCAGAACAAGACCCTGAAAAGTGGTGGGAATACCTGAAGAAAGCGAATCAAAAAGTATTAATTGATTCAAAGGTTGATCCAACAGCTATTCAAGGCATTGGTATTTCGTATCAAATGCATGGATTGGTGTGTGTTGATGAAAATCAGAATGTGTTGCGACCTTCAATTATTTGGTGTGATTCAAGAGCTGTTCCTTATGGAGAGAACGCTTTTCAAGAGATAGGAGAGGAGAAGTGTTTATCTCATTTATTGAATTCTCCGGGAAATTTTACTGCATCTAAATTGGCTTGGGTTAGAGAAAATCAGCCCGATATCTATAGTAGGATTCATAAAATCATGCTTCCGGGTGATTTCATCGCTATGAAATTAACAGGAGAAATAAATACAACTGTATCCGGTCTTTCTGAAGGAATCTTCTGGGATTTCAAAGAAAATCAAATCGCGGATTTTTTATTAGACTATTATGGAATAGATTCTTCATTACTCGCTGATATTTGTCCCACATTTGGAGAACAAGGTGTTCTTATAAAAGATGTAGCTGAAGAACTTGGCTTAGTAAAAGGCATCCCTGTAACTTATAGGGCAGGAGATCAACCCAATAATGCCCTTTCCTTGAATGTGTTTAATCCGGGTGAGATTGCTTCTACTGCCGGAACGTCAGGTGTTGTATATGGAGTCAATGGACAAGTAAACTATGATAAGTTATCTAGGGTAAACACCTTTGCTCATGTAAATCATAATGAAAATCAAACTCGTTTAGGCGTGTTGTTATGTATTAATGGAACCGGGATTCTGAATTCATGGATTAAAAACAATATGGCTGCTGATGGAATAAGTTATCCTCAAATGAATGAAAAAGCAATTCATGTTCCCATAGGCAGCAAAGGAATAACCATACTTCCTTTTGGTAATGGAGCAGAACGTATTTTACAGAATAAAGAGATTGGGTGTAATTTTATCGGTCTTGATTTTAATCAACATAGCAGGGATTATCTATATCGAGCGGCTCAAGAAGGCATTGTTTTTTCTTTTAGATATGGTATTGATATTATGAAGGGAATGGGAATGGAAATCAATAAGATTCATGCAGGTAATGCCAATATGTTTTTGAGTCCATTATTTAGAGAAGCCTTAGCTTGTAGTACCCAATCTGTAATTGAATTGTATGACACCGATGGATCGGTTGGAGCGGCTAAAGGAGCCGGAATAGGAGCGGGTATATATAAAAATAATAAAGAGGCCTTTGACACTTTGACTTGTTTAGAAACCATTGAACCTGATGTGAAAAAAGGGGAAGCTTATGAGGAAGCTTACCAGTTGTGGAGAGTGAGATTAAATAAAATGCTTAGTGAGTAAGATTGATTATTCAATACATATAAAAAAATAAAGAAAATGAGTAAGAAAGAATTTTTTCCGGAGATTAAAAAAATTGAGTTTGAAGGTAAAGAGAGTAAAAATCCATTAGCTTTCCGTTATTATGATCCCAATAAAGAGATCAACGGGAAAAAGATGAAAGATTGGTTGAAGTTTTCAATGGCATGGTGGCATACTTTATGTGCTGAAGGGTCTGATCCTTTTGGTGGAGATACACAAAGTTTTCCATGGAAAAAGAACCCCAATGTCATTGAGGCAGCTAAAGAGAAAATGGATGCCGGATTTGAAATCATGCAGAAATTAGGCATAGAATACTATTGCTTCCATGATGTGGATTTAATTGATCCTTCAGATGATATTGATGAATATGAATCCAATTTGAAAGAGATTGTTGCTTATGCAAAAATGAAGCAAAAAGAAACCGGCATCAAGTTGTTATGGGGTACTGCTAATGTGTTTACACATAAACGTTATATGAATGGAGCTGCTACAAATCCCAATTTTGATGTTGTAGCTCGTGCAGCCGTACAAATAAAAAATGCCATTGATGCAACGATTGAATTGGGTGGATCAAATTATGTGTTTTGGGGTGGCAGAGAAGGTTATATGTCTTTATTGAATACTGACCAAAAGAAGGAAAAAGATAATTTAGCTCAAATTTTGACATTGGCTCGTGACTATGCTCGGAAGAATGGATTTAAAGGTACTTTCTTGATTGAACCTAAACCTATGGAGCCTACTAAACATCAATATGACTTTGATACAGAGACAGTAATTGGTTTCTTGCGTGCTCATGGTTTAGATAAAGATTTCAAAGTAAATATTGAAGTGAATCATGCAACTTTAGCCGGACATACTTTCGAACACGAACTGGCAGTTGCCGTTGATAATGAAATGTTGGGCTCTATTGATGCTAATAGAGGAGATTATCAAAATGGCTGGGATACCGATCAATTCCCCATTAATCAATATGAACTAGTACAAGCTATGATACATATTATCCGTAACGGTGGTTTAGGCAATGGGGGAACTAATTTCGATGCTAAAATCCGTAGAAATTCTACTGACTTGGAGGACATATTGATTGCTCATGTTTCCGGAATGGATGCCATGGCACGTGCTTTAGAAAATGCTGCTAAACTTTTAAATGAATCTCCATATCTTAACCTGTTGAATGAAAGATATGCTTCTTTTGATCACGGAAAGGGGAAAGAATTTACAGAAGGTAAATTGTCTTTAGAAGATTTGGTTGCATACGCTAAGGAGATGGATGAACCAAAACAAATTAGTGGAAAACAAGAACTTTATGAGGCAATTGTTGCTATGTATGCCTAATCAACAAAACTAATAAAGGACAAGGTAGCAGTTTAGCTACCTTGTCCTTTATTGGAAAAACACAAAAAAAATGAATTCAATAGTAAGAGATGGTAGTAAAACTTATTTATACACCATAACTTTAGTCGCTGTATTAGGCGGACTTCTGTTTGGTTATGATACAGCGGTTATTTCAGGTGCAGAAAAAGGATTAGAGGCCTTTTTCCTTTCAGCAACAGATTTTAATTATAATAAAATATTACACGGATTAACGTCCTCCAGTGCATTGATAGGGTGTGTGATTGGTGGAGCTACATCTGGTTTTTTCGCAGGTAAATTAGGAAGACGGAATTCATTGCGATTTGCTTCTGTTCTATTTTTCTTATCTGCTTTAGGATCATATAATCCGGAATTCCTGTTTTTTGATTATAATAAGCCCTCATTTGATGTATTGATGACCTTTAATTTATATCGTGTTTTAGGTGGAATAGGAGTTGGTTTAGCTTCTGCTGTATGTCCTATGTATATAGCAGAAATAGCTCCATCTAACATACGGGGCACTTTAGTCTCTTGTAATCAATTTGCCATTATATTTGGTATGTTGGTTGTTTATTTTGTAAACTATCTTATTTTGGGTGATCATCAAAACCCGATTATCTTGACGGACAATGCAACCGGACAGCTCTTTGTTAGTCAGGAGTCTGATATGTGGAGTGTTTATACCGGTTGGCGCTATATGTTTCTTTCCGAAGCTTTTCCCGCAGCAATATTTGGCTTTTTATTGTTTTTTGTACCTAAAACACCACGTTATTTGGTTTTATCAGGACAAGAAGATAAAGCTTTTTCTGTTTTAGAAAAAATTAATGGAACCTTGGAAGCCAATAAAATACTTAGTGAAATAAAACAAACGGCTAAAGAGAAAACGGAAAAACTACTAACCTATGGTATTGCTGTGATTATAATAGGAATTATGCTTTCTGTATTCCAACAGGCTATTGGTATTAATGCAGTTCTTTATTATGCACCAAGAATTTTTGAAGGCGCAGGAGCAGAAGGAGGGGGGATGATGCAAACCGTTATTATGGGAGTAGTTAATATCATATTTACCCTTGTTGCTATATTTACAGTAGATAAAGTAGGAAGAAAGCCATTATTAATCATCGGCTCGATTGGAATGGCTTTTGGCGCATTCTCAGTCGCAGTTTGTGATAGTCTTAATCTTACGGGCATCGTTCCTGTACTATCTATCATTGTGTATGCTGCTTTCTTTATGATGTCTTGGGGGCCTATATGTTGGGTTTTAATTTCAGAGATTTTTCCTAACACAATACGTGGTCAAGCAGTAGCTATAGCAGTGGCATTTCAATGGGTATTCAATTACATAGTATCGGCAAGTTTTCCGGCTTTATATGATTTTAGTCCTATGTTTGCTTATGGAATTTATGGGTCTATTTGTATTATTGCTGCATTTTTTGTTTGGCGCTTTGTTCCTGAAACCAAAGGCAAGTCTTTGGAGGATATGACTGAATTCTGGAAAAAAAGAAAGAAATAAACTATTTCAGGATGAGACAATTATAGGATAAAAAAACGCTTCTGAAAAATTCAGAAGCGTTTTTTTTCTAATAGGATGTTTAAGTTCTTAATATCCAAAAATGTCTGTAGTTGTTAATTTTTTCACAGGACCTATTTTCTCTAAATATTTAATGTCTAAATCCTTTTGATTACCAAGAATGAAGTAGGAGTATTTTCTGTCCTTTATCCATTGATTATGAAAATTGATAACATCTTGAAGTGTCATGTTTTGGACTTCATTAAAGATGGCCTTTCTTCTATCTTCTTTTATACCTAAATCTTGCGCTTCAAGATAACTCCATATAACATTATTTTTGGTTATCCTATCGGTTCTAATCCGAGTTAGTAACCCTTCTTTAGCTAAAGTAAAAGCCGATTCAGATAGAGGCATGTTTTCAATGATTTCATGAAAAGCATCAATGGCATCCATCATTTTATCATTTTGAGTTGCAATTTGGGCTATCATTGTATACGGATATTTTAACTTGTTAGGTGCAGATAATCCGGCCCATGCAGAATAAGCTAATCCACGACTTTCACGCATTTCTTGAAAAACAATGGAGTTCATTCCACCTCCAAAATATTCATTGTATAAAGAACGTGCTGATTCAATGTCAGGATTATAGTACTGACTCTGATTAGAGTACATCCCCATATAGATTTGTTTTGCATCGTACGGTGCAATGAAAACTTTATCTTCTTTAGTCTCTTGTTGCTTAAATCGTGAATTTTCTGGTGCAGGTAGTAGAGGTGTTTCTATTTGATGTTGTCTTTCTATTATTTGAACCACTTCTTCAGCTTGAGTAGGGCCATAATATAATACTTTATGTTCGTGTTTTTTTATGTTTCTAACCAATTGAAGCAGCGTTTCGGGGTTGGTTTTGTTTAACTCTTCCACATTCATTATATTTTTAGAAGGAGAATCTTCTCCCCAAATAATATAACTGTAGAGACGAGAAAAATTTTGAGATTGATTTAGTTTAGCGTCATTCCTAGTCTTAAGTATATTACCGACAAGCTTTGTATAAGCTTCATTATCCACTTGTGCATCAGTTATTAAATGCTCAAAGAGGCGAAGTGCTTCTTCCATATTTTCTTGCAATCCAGAGATCGAAAAGTATGATCTTTCATTCTCTATGGAAAATCTATAGCTACAAGCTAATTGATAAAAAGCTTTTTTAATATCTTCTGCACTTAAATCAGATGTTCCTAAAAAATCAAGATAATCAAAAGCGGTACCTAATTCTTTTATGTGATTCTTTCCGAAATCAAAAACAAAGAAGAGTTGAAACAAATCATTGGTAACATTTTGTTTATAGATGATAGGGAGTTTCTGAGAGGTTGATAGATGAGTTAAATCTGTATTGAAATCCAGAAATACAGGTTCAATGGGTGTAACTTCTGAAGCTTGTATTTCCTTTAGAAAATCACTGGTGGAATCCCTGTTCATTACAATAGGAGTAATCTCAGGCTTTGGCATTTTTATTTCGTCAGGATCAGTACCTGTCCGCTTATAAATAACAGCATAATTATTGTCTTTAAAATACTTATTTGTCAAGTCCTTTATCTCGTCTACGGTTAACTTCTCCATTGCACTAAAACGAGAAACAACCTCTTTCCATTCTAAGTCATTGATAAATGAAGAAACAAAATAATCAGCTCTATTCCGATTATCTTCAAAGCTGTACATCTGTTCTAACTTCAAATTATTGATAACTGCTTTTAACATTTTCTCGTCGAAATCACCTTTTCTAAGCAGTTCTACTTGTTCTAACAGTAAAGTTTTTATCTCATCAAGAGACTGACTTTCTTTTGGACGGGCTTGCATTAAAAAAACACTACCATCAGCCATATCAATAGTACCGGCAAAGGAACCCAATACTTTTTGCTGTTGATTTAGGTTTAAGTCAATTAAGCCTGCCTCTCCATTGTATAACAGATAAGAAAGAACTTCTAATCCAACATAATCAGGATGATTTAAGGCAGGTAAACGCCAGGCCAAAGATATATTTTCAGCATCAAGACCTAACACAGTGTGTATAATGGGAGATGTAATTGCAGGTTCGGCTTCAGACTCTAATGTTGGAAGATTTGGATTAGGTTGTAGGTTGCCAAAGTATTTTTCAATGATATTTACCATTTCGTCCGGTTCAAAATCCCCGGATAAACAAATGGCCATGTTATTAGGCACATACCAAGTTTTATAATACTCTTTTATATTGACTATCGAAGGGTTTTTTAAGTGCTCTTGCGTTCCTAGTACAGTTTGTGTTCCATACGGATGGTGAGGATAAAGTGATGCTAGTACTTTTTCATAGACCTTTCTAAAGTCGTTAGTTAAAGACATATTTTTTTCTTCATATACAGTTTCCAATTCTGTATGAAATCCGCGAATAATATTATTATTGAAACGATCAGCTTGAATTCGCGCCCAATTTTCTATTTGATTGGAGGGAATATCTTCTACATATACAGTTTGATCGAATCCGGTGTATGCATTGGTTCCTTTTGCACCAATAGCAGTCATTAACTTATCATATTCATTTGGTATGGCAAATTTGGAAGCTTCAAAAGAAAGGCTATCAATGGTTTGATAAATTCTATTTCTTTCGCTTTCATCTTCTGTATTTCTATAAATTTCAAATTGATCCTCAATGGCTTGCAATAAAGGTTCTTCAGCAGCATAATTAAAAGTTCCATACTGTTTTGTTCCTTTGAACATTAGATGTTCAAAATAGTGAGCAAGACCGGTTGTCTCTTTAGGATCATTTTTCCCTCCTACTTTAACAGCAATGTAGGTTTGAATGCGTGGAGTTTCTTTATTGACAGTCATATAAACCTTTAACCCATTTTGCAATGTGTAGATCTTTGCGTTTAATGGATCATTGGGAAACTCTTCATAATTGTATTTACTCTTGTTGCACCCCACAAAACTAATGAGGAGGAGAGCAATAATTGAACGTAGAATAAGTTTTGATTTCATAAATAATGAATTTATAAGTATTTATTTATTTTTTTTAAAAATGATATGTTCCAATAATAATACCATAATAACGCCCATTACAAAGCCATTTCCTAAAATAGGCCGTAGTGTAGAAGGTATATGGTTTAATGCTGTGTCAGGAGCAAAGGATAAAAACAATCCAATCATTAATGGCAGCCCAATTGTGATACTATCATTAAAGTTTGTTACGACATTCTTATCAGTTCCAATCATTTGAAATGATGCAGATAACTGAGTAGCCATAAGGTAGAGTAAAATAGTTCCCATAATTAGTTCGGGAATCAATGTTAAATACATTATTATTGAAGGAAATAACGCACAGACTAACAAAGCTATTCCTGCCGGAATCAGTGGATAACGTGACGCACATCCTGTTGCCATGATCAGACCCGGACTTAAGGTGTAATCCACAGGACCGACAACACCCATGGAACCTGCTGCTATGTTTAATATGCCGGTTATGCCTACAGCACGTTCAGTGCGTTTTTCTAAGTGATTTGCATTAATTATTTTCCCAACTGATTGAACCGATCCTAATTCGTTAATAAGCAGTGCAAGATAACAAAAGAGGAAAGATAGGGTGGTAGCTAAGTCAAAATCCAACGAAATGAACCAACCGGATGGTAACTCGTTTGTGCCAGCCGTTGTTTCCATCTTTGGAATGCCGGTCACCATAAAGCAAACTATTGTTCCAAAGATTAAGGCAAAAAGTACTACAGTTGATTTCCATATCCCCTTGAAAAAATGATTTGCTAAAGTCATTAAAAGAACAACAATTAAAGCAAAACCCAAAGCAAAAAGAGAATGGTCTTTATCAGCGAATATTAAATTAAGAATTACGGGTGAGAGGGTAAATGCAATTAAAGCCATAATTACAATTACGATTCTTGGCGTAAAGATAAATTGAATCTTAGGCAATAATTTACTTAAGAAAAGTATTCCTAAAATTACACCACCAATTAAGATAGCCGTATAAATTTGTGAAAGATTAGCAGAACTTGCTGAGAGGATTCCAATGAGTAATACGGAGGCAGGACCAATGACAACCGGCATTTTATGTCCCCATAAGACTTGCAGAATTAATCCTCCCCCTATGACCAGAAGGAGTTTTTGAACATAGAAAATATGATCTGCCATATTCAATCCTTGTATGCTGCTAATTACCGCACCTAAAATAATAACTAGGGGGATAGATACCAAAAACCATTGTAAGCCGTACATCATAAGTGAAAAAGCGGGTAATTTATCATCAAGTTTGTATCGGAAAATCATATTTTTGTTTTTTATAGTATTAAAAAATTAAGATGAAATTACATTAAATATGACTTTTACACAAGTACATTAGTCTATTTATGTTTAATTTCCTTTATTCATTTAATTTCAAATACAAATCGAAGAGATAGAAAAGAGATGAAAAAAATAAAAACCAATGCTGCTCGCCTGTTAGATCGAGAAAAAGTCAATTATGAATTGATTGCTTATGAAGTGGATGAAACCGATTTAAGTGCTGTCCATTTGGCTGAAATTGCCAATGAATCGATTGATAGGATTTTTAAGACCTTAGTTTTGGAAGGGGACAAAACAGGACATTTAGTATGTATCATACCGGGAGGAGATGAATTGAACTTAAAAAAAGTAGCAAAGGTATCTAACAATAAGAAGGTGGAAATGATTCCTATGAAATCTTTATTGCCTCTTACAGGGTACATACGTGGTGCCTGTTCTCCCATAGGAATGAAAAAACATTTCTCAACCTATATTGATGAATCCTGCTTAAATTTTGATGCCATTTATGTGAGTGCAGGACAGCGAGGTGTTCAATTGAAATTAAACCCCAAAGACTTGATAAAAGTAATTAATGCAGAAGTTTGTTCACTCATTTAAAGATATTTTCGTTAAAAAATGATACCTTTGAGCTGTTTTTATTAAAAACTTGAATAATAATACATTATAAATAAAACACTTTTAATTATGTTTAAGAAACATCCTAAAGGATTACTGGCAGCAGCTTTGTCTAATATGGGAGAGCGCTTTGGCTTTTATGTAATGATGGCTATTCTGTCATTATTTATTGCTACTAAATTTGGTTTCAATGAGGTTCATACGGGCATAATTTATGCCGTATTTTATGCTTTAATCTATTTATTGGCATTGGTGGGAGGGATCATTGCTGATAAAACACAGAACTTTAAGGGAACTATTTTGGCCGGAATCGTAATGATGGCTCTTGGCTATGTGGTTATAGGTATTCCCACTCCAACACCTGTGCCTGATAATTTGTATTATGTGATACTGGGCATTACCTGTTTAGGTCTTTTGTTGATTGCTTTTGGTAACGGGTTATTTAAAGGTAATCTCCAAGCCTTAGTTGGGCAAATGTACGATGACCCTAAGTATAGCAAATATCGCGATGAAGGGTTTAATATCTTTTATATGTTCATTAATATTGGAGCTATCTTTGCTCCTTTATTTGCCGTAGGTATTAGAAATTGGTGGGTACAATCTAATGGATTTGAATATAATGCTTCATTGCCAGAAATTTGTCATCAGTATTTAAACGGAACCATCAGTCCGGAAGCTTTGACTAATATGCAGAATATCGCTTTGGATATGAGATATGCAGGTACTGATATGGGAATATTTGCAAGTGAATATCTTGACGTATTTACTACCGGATTCCATTATGCATTTATGATTGCCATTGTAGCCATGTTGATCTCTTTAGTGATTTACATAGCCAACAGAAGCATATTCCCGGATCCTGCTACTGCAAAAGCAGCTATGGCAGATCAGCCCAAGATGGACCCAAAAGAGATCAAACAACGTTTGTATGCACTTTTTGCTGTATTTGCCGTAGTAATTTTCTTTTGGTTCTCTTTTCATCAAAACGGATTGACGTTGACCTTTTTTGCAAGAGATTATACTGATTTAAGCGGTATGGCATTCAATCTTGGTCAGTTCAGACTTGAAGGTGCTGAACTATTTCAAAGTTTTAATCCCTTATTTGTAGTGTTTTTGACTCCCATCATCGTTGCTTTATTTGGTTGGTTACGATCAAAAGGGAAAGAACCATCTACTCCTAAGAAAATAGCTATAGGAATGGGGATAGCTGCAATTGCCTATGTTGTTATGACTTTAGGTTCTATCGGATTACCAAATAAAGCAGAGATTGATGCTATGGGAGGATTACCCGAAGCTCAACGTGTAACACCTTTCTTGTTGATAGGAACCTATTTTATCCTTACCGTAGCTGAGTTGTTTATCTCTCCTTTGGGTATCTCTTTCGTTTCCCAAGTAGCACCTCCTCAATATCAGGGTATAATGCAAGGATGCTGGTTAGGAGCAACTGCATTGGGTAATCAATTGTTGTTTATTGGTGCTATTTTCTACAAAAGCATACCTATTTCATTGACTTGGGTCGTGTTTGTTGTAGCTTGTTGTATTTCCATGTTTACCATGTTGTTTATGTTGAAGTGGCTCGAAAGGGTGGCAAGATAGCCTCTAAATCATTTAAATTTAATATAAAAATCGGCTGATAAAGTTAACTCTATCAGCCGATTTTCTTTGTCGGGATTTTATCTTGAGAAAGAAAGAAAATAAAGGTCTGGGATCGAATGAGGGTGTCTCCCAGACCGATGAGCCTTCTCTCCCAGACCGAACAGGGTTATAACCCAGATCGACAAAGTATCTGTTTTAGTAGGTGAAATTTACATAAGTACATTTAGAAAAGCAGGAAGGTGAAATTCATAAAAACTCATCATAAGCTATATTTTACAACTCAATTTCTAGAATGTAATCATCCATAAAGAAGTCATGACCTATGGGTTGTTTTCTAGTCCCCACTATTTTCATTCCTTGTTTTTCGTAGAATCTTAAAGCCCTCTCATTCTCTTTATTCATATTCAGCCCTACTCGAAGAGGGGAGGAGCACATGCTTTTAAATAAATGAAGAGCCTCTTGAAACAAAAAAGAACCGCATTTAGCACCTTGGAATTGTGGTAATATATAGATTTTTTGGATATAGAAATAATTGGGTTCTTTTTTTTCAAAAGAAAGATAACCACAGGGTTCATTTCTTTTGTATGCAATAAAAAAACGTTCAGATTGTGTCTTTATTTTCTCTTGTAAAAGAGTGGGAGTATACATCATTTTCATCATATAGTCTATTTGATCCTGAGTAAGTAACTCTTGATAAGTATAAGGAAAAACTTGTTTTGCTAACTCTTTTATTAATTGACTGTCTGAAGGTTGTGCTTCTTTTAAAGTATACATGATTCGTCTGTTTCAGTTTTATGTAAAATAAAAAAAATCAATTTATAATTGATCCCTCTATTGAGTTAATATTAATTAAAACATAGTACTTTGTATTGCATAGTACTATATAATGCCTATTTTTGAATAAAAAGAGATCTATGTATATTGATAATGTTAAATCACAAATGCGCAAGGGAATTTTAGAATATTGCATTCTACTTCTATTGCATAACGAAAAGGCTTATGCTTCAGATATTATTGATTGGCTGAAAGATGCCCGTTTAATAGTGGTAGAAGGGACACTATACCCTTTGCTAACTCGCCTAAAAAATGAAGAGGTGCTAAATTATGAATGGATTGAATCCACACAAGGTCCTCCTAGGAAATATTATTATCTAACTCAATATGGCGAGGAGTTCTTAAAAGAATTAGAAACTTCTTGGACTGAATTGAATGAAGCCATATTATTTTGTCAAACTAAAAAGAAAAACTAGAAATGAAAAAAACACTGACAATAAATTTGAATGATACAGTATATCACATTGATGAAGATGCCTATTCCTTATTAAAAAAATACTTGAATAACATTCGATATTATTTTAGAAATGAAAAAGGAGTAGAAGAAATCATGCGTGATATAGAAGCTCGTATTTCTGAGTTGTTTTCCGAAGAACCCTCTTCTTCTTTGAATGTAGTAACAAAAAAAAGAGTTGAAGAGGTTATAAGTCAATTAGGTGAGCCTGAAGAAATAGCAGGAGATGAATATGTTGTAGATAATGCAACTATGAATACGGAGGAGTATCATAGAAAAAAGCGCAAACTTTATAGAGATCCCGACGATAAAATGATTGGAGGTGTAATTAGTGGTTTAGCGTCTTACTTAGGAGTTGATACAACTACTCTACGTTTACTTACTGTTTTGTGTTTGATTTTTAGCTTAAGCACATTAGTCATTGTTTATCTTGTATGTTGGTTAATCATACCTGAAGCTAAAACAGCAGAAGAAAAATTGAACATGCGAGGGGAAGATATTAATTTACACAACATTGGTAAGACAGTTACCGAGAGTTTTAATAAGGCACAAGAAAATATAAATACCTTTGTTCGTTCTAAGGACACCCGTACTAAATTTCAACGTTTCATAGATGGTTTAGTACAGTTTTTTGGAGTGTTATTAAAGGTTGGGTTAATTATTCTATTCCTTTGCTTTGGGGTGCCTACGCTTTTTGCTTTGTTTTTATTGCTTTTAATCTTGGTGATTGCAGGTCTAACAGCTCTTTTTGGAGGTGGTGTTGCTTTTATCTCTTTGTTTCCATCTTTAGCTAATCCTTTTTTCTTGGAACAATCTACACCTCTTTTTATGAGTAGTATTAGTGGACTCATTGTTTTAGGCTTACCTGTTTTTGCGGTATTTTATGTGTTGTTTCAACATTTATTCCAATGGAAAAACATGAATTCAAGCATAAAAATAACTTTAATAGTGCTTTGGATAATAGCCTTGGTGTGTTTTATTTTTGGTTTGTTACAGATCAACTGGAGTTCCATTGACTTGATTAATCATCA
>CAZFXK010000020.1:24282-26285 GCA_964522975.1 uncultured Bacteroides sp.
GGTTTTTCTGCATACTATATCTATAAAAGTATTGAAAATTGGAGGTAGTATTATGAATAAAAAACAGCTTACTTATCTTCAGATCGGAGTATTAATACCTACTCTTTTGTTTGTTTTTCTATATGCCATTAATCCATTACAAAAGCAATACAATTTAATCTCAATAGCTATCATCTTTACCGTTTTACTGTTATTGGCTGCTATAATTTTTAAGAAGAATGGATTTTATCGAATTATTAGCTACTATGTTACTTTTACTTTGTTAATTCTTTCGTACCTCATCTTGTGAGTTCTAAAGTGTGGAATCCCGTTCCGTTATATAAAATCAGCCTTCTTCTAAAATGAGAGAAGTACTATGCTTAGTAATCTAAATGTTAATAGAATATAAGGTTCACACTAAAAAAAATTAAAGAAAAAGAATAAGCAAAAAATTGTAATTTTAATAATTGAAATTAACTTATACAACACACATAAAAAAAACAGATCGATGATTGATTGTAAATTTAATATTATGAAAAAAGCAGTAGTATTACTAATTCTATCAGTGTTCTTTCTGGGAGAATTATTTGCACAAACCTATAATGGAAAGCCTTATCGTAAGGGGGTAAGGCCAACCAAAAACATCATATTGATGATTCCTGATGGTACTTCAATTGGAGTTGTTACAGCAGCGCGTTGGTATCAAATCTATAATGAATTGGGAGGGAAGAATTTAGCCATTGATCCCTATTTTTGTGGAACCGTAATGACTTTCTCTTCAAATGCTCCCATTGGTGATTCTGCTCCGACGGCATCTTGTTATATGACAGGAATGCCTCAACAAGTAGGAAATGTAGCCATTTATCCTCTGGCTGATCCGGAACATGATTTGGTTGAGGTGGATTCAACGATGAGTTATCAGCCCTTGGCTACTATTTTAGAGGCTGCTCGCATTGTTAAAAACAAAGCTACTGGATTGGTGGTGAAGGTTGAGTTTCCTCATGCAACTCCTGCTGTTTGTTCTGCTCATCATTATAAAAGAGGTCGTTATGACCTGCTTGGTTCACAAATGGCTTACCAAAACTTAGATGTTATGTTTGGTGGAGGCGTTAGCTTGGTTACTGATGATATGAAGCAACATTTCAATTCAAAAGGAATAGCCTATTATGCTAATGATATAAATGCATTCCGAAATCATGAGCAAGGAAAAGTTTGGTCATTATGGTGTAATAGATCCATGCCTTATAACTTGAATCGCGATACTACAAAATATCCTTCTTTACAGGAAATGACTGAAAAAGCCATTGATTTACTTTCTCAAAATGAAAATGGTTTCTTTTTAATGGTAGAGGGTAGTAAAATTGACTGGGTAGCTCATGCTAATGATGCCGTAGGGTGTATTACTGAATTCTTGGAGTTTGATAAAGCGGTAAAGAGTGCCATTGATTTTGCCAAGAAAGAGGGTAATACAACAGTTGTTATCCTTCCTGATCATGGAAATAGTGGTTTTACCATTGGCCGTAGAGATCTTGATAAATATGATAGAGCTACCTTAGAGAAGCTATTTGGAAATGTATCAAAATATAAGAAGACAGCAGAAGGATTGGAGAGAATCTTATTGAAAGATAAGCCTGAAAACTTTAAACGCATCATTAAGGAATACACTTCCATAGAAATAACAGATGAAGAATTGGAAGGTTTGATTAATTCAAAGAATTATAAACCTGAAAATTATATGAAGGTTAGTGACGGGAAAAATATGATTGCTAAGTTGGTTGAAATTATGAATCTTCGTACCTATTTTGGTTTCACAACAGGAGGTCATACAGGAGAAGAGGTCTTTTTAGCTGCATATCATCCTCAAGGAG
This sequence comes from uncultured Bacteroides sp., assembly GCA_964522975.1. Taxonomy (GTDB): domain Bacteria; phylum Bacteroidota; class Bacteroidia; order Bacteroidales; family Bacteroidaceae; genus Bacteroides_E. The sequence goes on from CAZFXK010000020.1 coordinate 26,130, forward strand.
ATGTTCCAATGGGAATGAATACAAATATGGAGATCAATCATTATCTGGCTGATGTTTTAGGATTACAGAAAAGACTTCCCGAATTAACCCAAGAGATTTTTGCTAAACATACAGAGGTGTTTTCAGGAATGAATTATATCATTGATAAAAAGGATG
>CAZFXK010000020.1:26385-27629 GCA_964522975.1 uncultured Bacteroides sp.
ATTACTTTAACCAACGATCTAACCAATTAAAGAAAGTACGTTGCCATAAAATTCCATTTTGAGGTTTTAATACCCAGTGGTTTTCATCCGGAAAGATTAACAGTTCCGCAGGAATACCTTTTAAAATGGCTGCATTAAAGGCAGCCATACCTTGATTTGCTAAAATACGATAATCTTTTTCTCCGTGAATGCAAAGAATGGGAGTGTCCCATTTATCTACAAAATGATGTGGTGAATTAGCAAAAGTCCGTTGTGCAATTGTATTATTTTTCTCCCAATAAGCTCCTCCCATATCCCAGTTAGCAAACCACATCTCTTCGGTTTCTAAGTATTGCATCTCCATATTAAATATTCCATCGTGGGCAATGAATGCTTTAAATCGTTTGTTGTGATGTCCTGCCAACCAATAAACGGAGAAACCGCCAAAGCTTGCTCCTACGCAACCTAAACGCTCTTCATCTACATAGGGTTCTTTGGCTACTTCATCTATGGCAGAAAAATAATCTTTCATACATTGGCCTCCATAGTCACCACTGATGGCTTCATTCCATTCTAATCCAAATCCCGGTAATCCTCTACGGTTAGGAGCTACAATGATATAATCGTTAGCTGCCATTATTTGTAAATTCCAACGAACAGACCAAAATTGACTAACTGGACTTTGGGGCCCTCCTTGACAATAGAGTAGGGTAGGATATTTTTTGTTTGGATCAAAATGGGGTGGGTAAACTACCCAAGTCAGCATTTCTTTGCCATCGGTAGTTCTAATCCATCGTTCTTCTACCTTACCCATGGTTAGTTGGTCGAAAATGTGTTTATTTTCATATGTGATTTGATTCACAGTACCATCCAATTGAACAGCATATATTTCATCAGCAGCACTTAAAGAGTGACGTTTGGCTATCAGTTGGTCTTCTCCAAGTGCAACGGAAGCATAATCGTAATCACCTGTTGTAATTTGTTTTAACTCTAATGTGTTTAAGTCAATGAAATAGATATGTGTGCGGGCATGCCATGTTCCAATAAAATAGATTCCATTTCCTTCCGCATTCCAGCAATAATCATCTACATTCGATTTAAAGGATTCACTAATGAATTGTTTCTCTCCTGTTTCAATATTCATTATAAATAAACGATTCCAATCTGACTCATATCCATCTCGTTCCATGCTTTGCCATGCAATGAATTGTCCGTCGGGAGAATATTTGGGATTCATATCATATCCCATCATGCCATCTGTGATG
>CAZFXK010000020.1:27729-28940 GCA_964522975.1 uncultured Bacteroides sp.
GCAGAAGTAACCCATTCATCCCAATGTTTATACATTAAATCGTTAATCACTTTTCCGGTTGTCTTTGGTAAATCGGGATATTGGTCAGTGGTTGACTTTACAGTAGGAACTTGAGCTATAAACAGTACTTTTTTGCCATCAGGAGAAAAAGAGAAACCTTCAATATGATTTTTATAATTGGATAATTGTTTCTTATTGGTACCATCCGGGTTCATCTCCCAAATTTGACTACTCCCACTTTCATTGCTTAGATATGCTATTTTGCTACCCTCTTTAATCCATATTGCACTATTTTCCGAAAAAGGAGTTTGTGTGATTTGTTGATTGTTACTGCCATCAGCATTGATGATGAAGAGTTCGGAGTTGCTTTTATCTTCAGGTACACTATAATAAGATACTGAATAGAGTATTTTACTATTATAAGGAGAAACAGCTACGGAACCTATTCTACCCATAGCCCATAATGCTTCCGGAGTAAGAATTCCATTCTCAATGGTAGGATTTGATTTTCCTATAATGTCTGTTTTGTTCTCTTTTGGCGTATTACCACAAGCAGTTAATAAAATGCTTGCTGCCATTGTCACTGTTTTTATCAATTTCATGTTGCTCTCTTAAATTTTATGATAATATAAAGATTGATTTTATTCAATTTTGAAGACGAAGATAATTAAAAAAGGTTGACTTCTGAACTGAAGGATTGAAAATCCTGTGGTTCTGTCTGAATGTAAAACATTCCGTATACTTGGAGTGAATGAAGTCTGTAATAGCATAAGAGAAAGGAGCCAGACCGAGGGAGAATATAACCCAGACCGATGATTGGTTTAACCCAGACCGAAGGGCAGTCGGTCTGGGACTGATGAAATAGATCATCCGGATATAAATATAACGAAAAGAAAAATTGAAGGGTTATTTTTTTTATGAATTGAAATTTATTTACTTTTTATACTTGAATATGAGTTTTATAGTTATATTTAATTTTTAATTAAATAAATAATCATTCCTTCCTTCTGAAATCTTTAGGTAATATGAAAAAAACACAGTTGCTTTTATTCGGTTTTTTGTTGTTTTTCATTTCTTGTGATAATAATGATGAACCAAATTCTGATACAATATGGGATTTTGTCAATTATAGCATAGAATTTTCCGTTGATAATACTTGTATATCTTCAAACTAAAGTTCACCACTACGGCTTAAGTGTTTTGTGTTTTCA
>CAZFXK010000021.1:0-28850 GCA_964522975.1 uncultured Bacteroides sp.
GCGAGGATAGATTAATATTTTGTGATTTTTTTTGATGTCTTGAGGGTTTTTCCATTGATCGAAACTATTCCAGTTGTCCGAGCCTATGATGAGGATAAACTCTTTGTCTGCATATTGGCTTCTCAATGCCTCTAACGTTTTAGCTGTATAATAAGGGGGCTTTAGATGCAATTCAAAGTCCGAAGCCTTGAATCGGGGATAGTCTTGAATTGCCAACTGGATGAGTTCAAAACGTTGTTTCTCGGTAGCACCTGCCTTTTCTGTCTTCAATGGATTTTGAGGCGTTAGCATAAACCAAAGTTCGTCCAGTTGCTCAAATTCGCAAATGTAGTTGGCTAAAGCCAAATGCCCTACGTGTATGGGATCAAAAGATCCCCCGAAAATTCCTATTTTGGGTTTATCAGTCATAAGTTTATTTAGACAGAAAGGCTTGGATTTTTTGATAAGCGTTCTCTTGTGCTTTTTTTAGGTCATCATTAATGATGATAGTGTCGAATTGCGGAGCAAAAGATAATTCATATTTTGCTTTTTCTATTCGTCTTTGTATTACTTCCGGCGAATCTGTAGCTCGGCTAATTAATCTTTTTTCTAATTCCTCAATGGATGGGGGTTGAATGAAAATGGAGAGTGCACGATCGCCAAAATATGCTTTGATGTTACAGCCACCTACCACATCTACATCAAAAATTACATTCTTTCCTTCTTGAAGTATTCTTTGTACTTCAGACTTTAAAGTACCATAGAAGCAATCGGTATAAACCTCTTCATATTCAAGGAATTCATTATTCTTGATTTTTTCCTTAAATTCTTGTGGCGTATGGAAATAATATTCCACCCCATGTTTTTCCTCTCCTCTGGGCATACGACTGGTTGCTGATATGGAGAACGTTAAGTCTAAATCTTTTTCCAGTAAATAGTTTATGATTGTGGATTTGCCCGAACCTGAAGGGGCAGAAAAAATAATTAGTTTACCCGGCATGAATATTCAACTTATAAGGTGTTAAGTACTTGTTCTTTAATTTGCTCTAATTCATCTTTCATCTGAACCACTATTTTTTGCATAGCTGCCTGATTGGCTTTGCTTCCAAGTGTATTGATTTCTCTGCCAATTTCTTGAGAGATGAATCCTAGTTTTTTACCCTGATCCTCTTCTTCGTTTAAGGTCTTTAGGAAATAAGTTAAGTGATTGGTTAAGCGTTGTTTCTCTTCGTTTACATCTAACCGTTCAATGTAATAGATAAGTTCTTGTTCCAACCGATTCTTGTCGTATTCTACTGAAGGAATGCTTTCTAAGGCTTCAACTAAGCGTTCTCTTAATTTTTCTACCCGCTCTTTCTCATAAGGATCGATTTGAGTTAGAAGTTCTTGTATGCGATGGATGCTCTTCTTGAATTTTTCTTCTAAAGCAGCTCCCTCTTGTGTTCGGAATTGAATGAGTTGCATAATGGCTTCCTCAATGGTGTTTTTTACAACGCTCCATTCTTCTTCAGAAAGTTCTTTGATTTCCACCTTACTCATTACCTCAGGCATTTTTAATAAAATTTGAAACCAATCGGAAGGGAGAGGTATGTTTAACTGTATCGAAATTTCGTTTATTTGCTTGTAATAGCTCTTGACTAACGATTGATTAATAGGAACCACTTGATCTGCATCCTCACGAACTTCAACCCAAAGATTGAAATCGATCTTACCTCTTTTAAGTCGGTAGCCAATCTCTTTCCTTATTTCCATTTCTTTTTCACGATAAAGAGGAGCGATGCGCGATGCTATGTCAAGGCCTTTACTGTTTAGTGATTTAATTTCTATGGTAACTTTTTTATCCGGAAACTCGGCAACGGCTTTGCCGTACCCTGTCATTGATTGTATCATAATTGTGACTTTTGTGCAAAAATAACGGAATTTTAGCAATTAACGCTTATCTTTGTGGATAATAAGCTATTAATCTATGTCGTGTATATTAAGTATCGAAACTTCAACGGAAGTTTGTTCTGTTGCAATTAGCGAACTCGGAGATAAAATATTTAGTAAAGAAGATTATAACGGACCCAATCATGCTGAATCTTTAGGTGTTTTTATAGATGAAGCACTCTCATTTATTGACAGTAAGGGGATTCCTTTAGATGCAGTGGCCATTAGTAGTGGTCCGGGATCTTATACAGGATTGCGCATTGGCGTATCTATGGCTAAAGGAATATGTTATGGAAGGGACGTTCCTCTATTGGGCATACCTACACTAAAAGTATTAAGCGTTCCTGTTTTGTTAAAGAAGGAATTGCCTGATAATGCCTTACTTTGTCCTATGATAGATGCTCGGCGAATGGAGGTTTATGCAGCCATATATACCCGATCATTGGAGGAAAAGAGAGAAGTAGCTGCTGATATCATTGATGAAACTTCTTATATGGAGTATTTAGAAGATTCTCCGGTTTATTTTTTCGGTAATGGTGCCGAAAAGTGTAAAGATAAAATAATACATCCTAATGCCTACTTCTTAGATGATGTCTATCCCTTGGCTCAATGGATGTTTCCTTTAGCAGAACAATTAATGGCAAATAAAAGCTTTGAAGATATAGCTTATTTTGAACCTTTTTATTTAAAAGATTTTATTGCCACAAAGCCAAAGAAAAAACTTTTGTAATGTCTTGTTTTTTTATATATTTATAGAACTATGCAATATAATACTTCACAAAAAAGAATGGCCTTGCCTGAATACGGTCGAAGTGTACAAAATATGGTTGATCATGCTTTAACCATTGAAGATCGTGAAGAAAGGCAGTTATGTGCCAATACCATAATTGAAATAATGGGAAATATGTTCCCTCATTTGCGGGATGTACCCGATTTTAAGCATAAACTGTGGGATCATTTGGCTATGATGTCCGATTTTAAGTTAGATATCGATTATCCCTATGAGATTGTAAAAAAAGAATTGCTTGACGAAAAGCCACAGTCTGTGGCTTATCAGCAGTCTCCCATTCGTTACAAACATTATGGAAAAACCATAGAACGTTTAATTGATGAGGCGATAAAATTACCTGAAGGGGATGAAAAAAATAATTTAGTGGCATTGATATGTAATCATATGCGTCAAGCCTTTTCTACTTGGAACAACAATGCAGTTGAAGAAGATAAAATTGCAGCTGATTTATTAGAACTGTCTAATGGGAAATTGCAAGAAACGGATGAAGTTCGTGAGATAATGGAGGAGCGAATGAATCGTTATGGTCGTAGAGGTAGAAATACCTCTCGTAGAGGGCCAAGACGATAATTATATATTAATAAGTATTTTCTGTTAACCTACTAATTGAATACACATATGGCATCATTTGTTATTGAAGGTGGTCACAAACTTTCCGGCGATATTTATCCTCAAGGAGCTAAGAATGAGGTTTTGCAAATATTATGCGCCACATTGCTAACTACAGAAAAGGTGGTTATTCATAATGTACCTAACATTTTAGATGTAAACAATCTAATTCAACTTATGCGCGACATAGGAGTGGAGATTGTTATGATTGATGAAAAAACCTATAGTTTTAAAGCTGAAACTATCGATTTGGAGTATATGGAGAGTGAGGAATATCTTAAAAAATGCTCTAGCTTAAGAGGGTCAGTGATGCTTATTGGGCCTACCATTGCCCGATTTGGTAAAACCATTATTTCAAAACCGGGAGGTGACAAGATTGGTCGCCGCAGGTTAGATACGCATTTAATGGGTATTAAAAAATTAGGTGCAGAGTTTGAATATGATGCCTTTCGTGAAACTTATGTAATTACTGCTGATAAACTTAAGGGGGATTATATGCTTCTGGATGAGGCATCGGTTACAGGAACGGCTAACATTGTGATGGCTGCTGTATTAGCTGAAGGGAAGACTACAATTTATAATGCGGCCTGTGAGCCTTATTTGCAACAACTGTGTAAGATGTTGAACAGAATGGGGGCAAAAATAAGTGGCATTGCTTCTAATTTGCTAACTATAGAAGGGGTAGATGAACTGAAAGGAACTGAACATACAGTGCTTCCTGATATGATTGAGGTAGGTAGTTTTATTGGGATGGCTGCAATGACCCAAAGTGATATCATGATTAAAAATGTGAGTTATGATAATCTCGGGGTTATCCCTGATAGTTTTAAACGGTTGGGTATTCAAATGAACCAGCAAGGAGATGACATTCATATTCCCTCACAAGACCGCTATGTAATAGAATCTTTCATAGATGGTTCCATTATGACCATTGCAGATGCTCCTTGGCCCGGATTAACTCCTGATTTGCTGAGTGTACTACTTGTGGTGGCTACTCAAGCTGAGGGGAGTGTTTTAATACATCAAAAAATGTTTGAGAGCCGTTTATTCTTTGTAGATAAGTTAATTGATATGGGGGCACAAATCATTTTGTGTGATCCTCACCGGGCAGTTGTTATTGGGCATAATCAAAAGTTTCGTTTAAGAGGAGGGACTATGACTTCCCCGGATATTCGTGCAGGAATAGCACTCTTAATTGCGGCTTTAAGTGCGGAAGGGATTAGTACCATTCATAATGTGGATCAAATTGATCGGGGGTATCAAAATATTGAAACTCGATTAAATGGCATTGGTGCAAAAATTACACGCCTATGATAACCCCCTCCGAAGTTACAAGAATTGGTTTTTTTTCAAAACCCCACGGTGTTTCAGGAGAGGTAAGGTTAGAGTTTGAGGCGGATGTTTTTGAAACCCTGCCTTCCGATTATATCATCTGTGAAATGGAAGGGATTCTGGTACCATTCTTCATTGAGTCTTATCGTTTAGGGGGAGGAAGTACGGGTTATGTGAAATTTCAGCGGGTTGATGATTTAGCTTATGCCAATCGTTTTATTGGAGTTGATGCTTATCTTCCCAAAGAATTGGTGAGTCAACCCCGGGTTGATAATCCGTATGATGCAATCCTTGGATTTCTTGTTTCTGATGAGCAGTTGGGTGAATTAGGCCGAATTCGTGAGGTCGATGAAACCACTTCTAATGTTTTGTTCGTTGTTGGTTATGAGGAACGCGAGGTTTTAATCCCTGTTCATGAAGATCTTATTTTAGGCATAGATCAGGCAAAAAAAATTGTTTATGTAGATCTACCTGAAGGGCTTGTTGATTTAGAATCTTTAGATTGACTTATATCTTTAAATTCACTTAATAAAAGAGAAGATAATAGACTGAAATGCTTACCTTTGTACGCTATTATTCGGAGGTATGGCGAAGAAAAAACGTAAAAAGTCTTTTTGGAAAGATATTCGGTTTAAATACAGATTGACCATTCTTAATGAAAACACATTAGAAGAGGTTGCTAAACTACGTGTGTCCAAATTTAATGGTCTTTCTGTCCTGTTTACTACTCTTTTTCTTGTTTTTTTTATTGTTTCCTCCATTTTGGTTTTAACACCTCTAAAGAATTATTTGCCGGGTTATTTGAATAGTGAAGTCCGGGCAGAGATAGTTAATAATGCCCTGCGGCTGGACTCATTACAAGAGGTAGTTGAGAAACAGCATTTGTACATAGCAAATATACAAGACATCTTCAAGGGGGAAGTTAAGTTGGATACCCTTATTTCCATTGATTCGTTAACTACCATGCGAATTGACTCGATAAAAGAGCGATCGGAAAGAGAAAACGCTTTTATAGAAGCATATGAAGAGCGGGAAAAATATAATTTGAGTTCGTTTACAGCTAACCTTGATTTAGGGGGAATACAACTATTTCGTCCTACTTCAGGAATCATTACCGGTCATTATGATGCAGAGACAAAACATTATGGAGTGGATTTAGCAGCTCCTTCTAATGAAAGTATAGTGGCTGTTTTAGATGGTGTTGTTATTTTAAGTACATACACAGCAGATACCGGATACTTGATCCAATTGCAACATAATCAAGATTTTGTGTCTGTTTATAAACATTGTGGCTCTTTATTAAAGAAACAAGGAGACAAAGTTAGAGTGGGAGAGGTTATTGCTCTAGTAGGCAGTACCGGAACATTAAGTACCGGGCCACATCTACATTTTGAGTTATGGTATAAAGGACAAGCTATAAATCCGGAACACTATATTGCTTTTTAAATTATTATGAACAAAGACGAAAAGAAAAAACAAATTGCCATATTGGGTTCTACCGGCTCTATTGGAACACAAGCTTTAGAGGTTATAGAAGAGCATTCAGAGCGCTATGAGGTGAACGTATTAACCGCTTTTCAAAGTGTGGATTTATTAATTAAACAAGCCCGGAAATTTAATCCGGACGTGGTCGTTATTGGTGATCAGACAAAATATCCGAAACTAAAAGAAGCCTTAAGTGATTTACCGATTAAAGTCTATGTTGGTGAGGAAGCCTTATGTCAGAGTGTTGAATCGCAGGAAATTGATATCGTGTTAACAGCGATGGTTGGTTTTGCAGGGCTAGCTCCTACAATCAGTGCAATACGAAGTAATAAAACAATTGCTTTGGCTAATAAGGAAACGTTAGTTGTTGCCGGTGACCTGATTAATAAGGAGTTGTCAGTACATAGGGTTCCCATATTACCGGTTGATTCAGAGCATTCTGCTATATTTCAATGTCTTATCGGTGAAGTTAGTGAGGTAGAAAAAATCATACTAACGGCATCCGGAGGCCCTTTTCGTAATTTATCAAAAGAAGAATTGGCGACGGTTACTAAAGTACAAGCATTGAAACATCCTAATTGGGAAATGGGTGATAAAATAACAATAGACTCGGCCTCTATGATGAATAAGGGTTTTGAAGTAATAGAGGCAAAATGGTTGTTTGGATTGAAACCGAATCAGATAGAGGTGGTTGTACATCCTCAGTCTATTATTCATTCTATGGTTCAATTTTCTGATAGCTCCATAAAGGCTCAATTAAGTGTGCCTGATATGAGAGTGCCCATTCAATATGCTTTCTCTTATCCTGAGCGTTTAGGTTCTTCTTGTCCAAGGCTGGATTTAACCAAATGGAATACACTTACCTTTGAAGAACCGGATTGTGAAAAGTTTAGGAATTTAGGTTTGGCTTATTATGCCATGCAACAAGGAGGAAACATACCTTGTGTGTTAAATGCTGCCAATGAAGTGGTTGTAGATGCCTTTTTGAAAGATCAAATAGGTTTTTTGGAAATGAGCGATATTATTGAAGAAACACTATCGAAAGCTCATTTTGTTGCAAATCCCAGTCTTGATGATTATATGGCTACCGACCAAGAATCTCGTTGTTTGGCATCCGATTTTATAAAAAATAAATAAGTTATTTAACAAAGAAATCAATAATGGAAACATTTTTAATACGTGCGCTTCAATTGGTGTTAAGCCTCTCTTTGCTTGTTGTGATACACGAGTTAGGGCACTTTCTTTTTGCAAGACTATTTAAAGTAAGAGTAGAACGTTTTGCTATATTTTTTCATCCTTGGTTTAAGCTGTTTAGTTATAAACCTAAAAACAGTGACACGGAATATGTATTAGGTTGGCTCCCGTTGGGAGGATATGTAAAGATTGCAGGAATGATAGATGAGTCGATGGATTCTGAACAGATGAAGAAGCCTCCTCAGCCTTGGGAATTCAGGACAAAACCTGCCTGGCAAAGGCTTATTATAATGTTGGGAGGAGTTGTTTTTAACTTCATACTAGCTTTATTTATTTATGCCATGATTCTTTTTGCTTGGGGAGACTCCTATATTCCAATAGATAAGGCTCCGTTGGGTATGGAATATTCAGAAGTAGCTAAAGAGGTGGGTTTTCAGGATGGTGATGTTTTACTATCTGCTGATGATGTGTTTTTTGAGCGTTTCGATAGTGAAACTTTAAGCCAAATTGTGGATGCTCGTGTCGTAAAGGTCTTACGTGACGGGAAAGAAGTTGCAGTAAATATTCCGGAAGATATGATGGAACGATTAATGGCAGCGAATACCGGTTTTGCTACGTGGGCTATTCCTTATGTCATAGATAGTGTTTTAGTAGATAAACCGGCTTATAATGCGGGTTTATTGCCGGGCGATAGTGTAATATCCTTAGATGGGGAAAAAATTTCATTTCAGTCTTTCCTTGCTGAAATGATGAATAGAAAAGAACATCAGGAAAAATTGATAGCAGAAGGAGTAAATCCTCATTTAATCAATTTGGGGTTAATCCGTGATGGAAGTTATGAAGAGGTGACGTTAGAGACAGATTCAGCTTTTCAAATAGGAGTATATGCCACGAATCAAATGGATAAGTTATTCCCCTTAGTAGAGATTGATTATGGATTCTTTACCTCATTCCCTGCCGGTGCTAAACACGGGGTGAATACGTTAAAGAACTATGTAAATAATATGAAATATGTCTTTTCTAAAGAGGGAGCAAAACAATTGGGGGGATTTGGCACCATAGGAAGTATCTTCCCGGCTACGTGGAATTGGCATCAGTTTTGGTATATGACGGCTTTCCTCTCCATTATTTTAGCCTTTATGAACATCTTGCCTATTCCCGCTTTAGATGGAGGTCATGTTATGTTCTTATTGTATGAAATAATTGCCCGACGCAAGCCGAGTGAGCAGTTTATGGAACAGGCTCAAATCATTGGTATGCTCATTCTTTTTGCTTTGGTGATTTGGGCTAACTTTAATGATGTGCTTCGCTTCTTTTTCTAGCAGAAGTCAAAAAATAAATAGTGCATAAAGGGAGTGATTTTTCACTCCCTTTATTTGTATTAAAGATTTTCCTTCTTTATTATAATGTGGTACGTTTCTTATTAGTTGTTGCCTGAGAAATAGTAACAGATTGAATGTCAGATTTTTCTTGTTAGCTTTAATTTTTATTATCTTTGAAGAAGTATTCACGAATAAATAGTTTCATGTAATTAGTAATCACAACTAAGTTTTGTTAAATAAGAGCTTAAAGGAAGTCAAAGGAATTTCTTTTAATTTGTGTTCTTATGCTAATCTTTCCTATAGTCGTTAATCTGATGACGGATAAAACTTAGAGTTCTATGTGATATTTCTCTTTTATTGTGATGATTGAATTCAAAGAAATCAAACTAAGCTCTTAAAGTCTTTTCCTTATCAACTTTAAAAATAATTAGATGAGTATAGTCGTTCATAATTTAGGATACACTCATCCTGATGGCGAAAAACTATTTAATTCAGTAAGCTTTTCTATTCAAGAGGGTGAAAAAGTAGCTTTAATAGGAGCCAATGGATGTGGTAAATCTACAATATTCAAAATATTGGCTGGTCAAATTCAACCTACTGAAGGTGAAATTAGTATAACAGAAAAATTGTGCTATCTGCCTCAACAGTTCAACCTTAATGAAAACCAAACCATAGCCGAGGCGCTAGGAGTGAGTAAAAAAATAGAGGCCTTACAAGCCATCTTAAAGGGTAGTGTAGATGAAAAGCATTATCAAGACTTAGAAGACGATTGGGATATTGAAAACCGTTTACAGCGTAATTTGGCAAAGTGGAAAATGGGAACTATTGATATTCAGCGAAAAATGAAATCGCTGAGTGGTGGGGAGAAAACAAAGATTGCATTAACGAGAATAGCTTTGGATGTTTCTAAAATTATTTTGCTGGACGAACCTTCTAATCACTTAGATTTAGATGCCCGTTTAGTTTTGTATCAATTCATAAAAGAGAGTGTAGCTACGATTATGGTTATAAGCCACGATCGTGCGCTGTTAAATCAGTTAGAGGTTATGCTTGAATTGACACCGAATGGATTAGAACGGTATGGTGGCAATTATGATTTTTATAAAGTTCAGCGAACTCAGCAAGAAGAGGCTTTTTATTCTCAATTGAAAGAGCAAGAAAAAAACATAAGGCAATCGTTGCAGCGTTCTCAACAATTGGCAGAACAGAGGCAAAAAAAAGAGAGTAGAGGAAGAAAGCGCAAAGAAAAGGGTGGTTTACCCAGAATCATAGCAGGAGGATTAGCAGGTAAAGCTCAGCAGACAACTTCTCGTATGAAAGCTGAACAAGAAGGAAAGGTTGAACAATTAAAGAATCAATTAACTGAAATACATCAAAGAATAAAAGAATCTATTCCTTTAAAAATACAATTAAGTCCTTCTGATACGCATTTTGGGAAAATCTTGGTTCAAGCTAAAGCGATAAATGTTAGATATAATGCAATTGAATTATGGGAAGAACCCTTATCTTTTCATATTAAAGCGGGAGATCGAGTTCATCTTTTGGGTGCAAATGGAAGTGGAAAAACAACTCTAATTCAACTAGTACAATCAAAATTGAAAGTTAGTACAGGTTGTCTTTTTGTCGCGGACTTTACCTCGCTTTATATTGATCAGGAATATTCTTTGTTGGAAGATGAAAAAACGTTGATGAATCAGATGCAAGTCTTTAATGAAAAGGCACTGCCGGAGTCTGAGTTATATACGTTACTGCATCGTCATCAGTTTCCTTCTACTGTGTGGGATAAGAAATGCAAGCAGTTAAGTGGAGGGGAGAAGATGAAGTTGCTTTTGTGTTGTATGAGTTTGCGAAATAATACGCCTGACTTATTATTGCTTGATGAACCTACAAACAATATAGATGTTCAGAGCCAAGAAATTCTCTCTGATGTGCTAAAGGAGTATAAAGGGACTATGCTTGTTGTTTCCCATGATACTTATTTTGTTGAACAGATTGATCTTAATAAAGCGATTACTTTAATGTGATTTTTTTGTCCATATTATCTTTAACGTAAGTTTGATAGAAGCATTAGAACTCACTTAGTGGTCTATCTTTTATTAATCGCTATTCAGGTTGAAGGCTTTTAGGTAAAAAGCTAAAAGTAATAGTCTGCAATTAAGTTTTTCAGTAGTTAGAAAAGAGTAGGTGTTCGGGGGAGCGTTTTATCTAGCAGATATGCTTCAATTCATCATTGATTGACTTTATTATTTCAATTTTTTTTATAACTTGTAAGAAAATCTATCACCAAAAATAAAATCTTATGAAAATAAAAGCACTGAACTTCTGGACAAAGCTCATATCATTATGCTTAGTATTGTTGGGTTTTAATGCTTGTGGAGAAGGAGATGGGAACGACCCTGTTGACGAGTATGGAACGCCATCAGCAGAATACAAGTTAATGGGTAAAATTGTCTCGGAGGAAAATCAAGAAAAGGGAATTAAAGGCATTCAGGTAACTATGAATGACATCAAGTATCCGAGAGAAGAAAACAAGAATGTGAAAACAGACGAAAAAGGATGTTTTACCCTCCAGCAAGAGGATTTCCCTAGAAATAAACATGTCGTGAACATTGAAGATATTGACGGTGAACTGAACGGATCATTCGAAGATAAGAAGATTGAAATAGAGTTTACAGACGAGGATTACGAAGGAGGGAGTGGTAGTTGGTACAAAGGGGCTGCTACAAAAGACTTGGGTGTTATTAAATTAACGCCAAAGGCAGAAAAAAATGAAAACGAATGAGTATAGCAAAATTGTCCTTGAAAAAGAAACTGGGACTTAAGCTCTATCAACAATATAAAGCCAACGAGACTAAAATACATCGTCTTAGCTATTTGCTTTGGGAGTGCACCTTACGTTGTAACCTCTCGTGCAAGCATTGTGGCAGCGATTGCCATCGTGATATGAAACAGCAGGATATGCCGCTTTCTGATTTTCTGAAGGTGATAGACAGCATTACTCCTCACGTAAATACGCACAATACAATGATTGTTATCACAGGTGGGGAGCCGTTGATGCGTAAAGATTTAGAGGAATGTGGTCGTGAGCTATATAAACGGGAATATCCTTGGGGAATGGTTTCTAACGGATTGGCTATGACTGAAAAACGCCTCAATAGTCTCATTGCATCGGGACTCAGATCGGTCACCATTAGCCTCGACGGACTTGAAGATGCACACAATAAGCTGCGTGGCAACCCCAATAGCTTCAAGAATGCCTTTAATGCTGTTAAGCTGTTGACAACCAAAGAGGAGCATCTGATTTTTGATGTAGTTACTTGTGTATCTCCTATCAATGTCGATCAGTTACCCTCAATTCGTCAGATGCTTATAGATGCGGGCGTGAAAAGATGGCGTATTTTCACTATCTTTCCCATTGGTAGAGCCACTATTAATGAAGAACTACAATTATCGCCCCGACAATTTAAGAGTGTGTTCGATTTTATTCGCGAAACAAAAAAAGAAGGTAAAATAGCACTCAACTATGGTTGTGAAGGTTATTTGGGAAACTATGAGGGCGATGTTCGAGACAATTTCTTCTTCTGCCGAGCGGGGATCAACATAGCTTCGGTGTTAGTGGACGGATCAATCTCGGCCTGTCCAAATTTACGAGCCAACTTCATACAAGGTAATATTTACAAAGACGATTTTATGACCGTATGGAACAATAACTACAAGCTTTTCCGCAATCGCGAGTGGATGAAACAGGGTATCTGTGCCGACTGTAAGGAATGGAAATACTGTCAGGGGAATGGAATGCATCTACGAGATGAAGACGGAAATCTGCTCTTCTGTCACCTTAAACGATTACAGGAAGCATAAAAATAATAGGGCAACAATCAAGTTGCCCTATTATTTTTATGCTTAATTTGTCTAATTGTTATACTATCCCTTGAGTCATCATTGCTTTTGCCACTTTCATGAATCCTGCAATATTAGCTCCTTTTACATAGTTGATGTATCCATTCGGTTCAGTACCATATTTAACACAGGCTTCGTGAATGTTTTGCATAATGGATTTTAATTTATTATCCACTTCTTCGCTACTCCAACTTAATTTCATTGCATTTTGAGTCATCTCTAATCCGGAAACGGAAACACCACCGGCATTTGATGCTTTACCCGGAGCATATAGTAACTGATTCTCTTGGAATATTTTAATCGCTTCCGGAGTTGAGGGCATGTTAGCTCCTTCAGAGATCGCAATGATTCCATTTTCCACTAATTGCTTTGCATCTTCTTGATCAATTTCATTCTGTGTAGCTGAAGGAAGGGCTATGTCTCCCTTTTCTCCCCAAGGTCGTGCTCCTGCAACATATTTGCAGTTATACTCTTCCGCATATTCGTGAATGCGACCTCTATATAGGTTTTTAAGCTCCATAATGTAGTCAAGCTTTTCACGAGTGATACCTTCAGGATCGTAAATATAGCCATCTGAGTCAGACATCGTTACGACTTTTCCCCCTAGCTCAATGACTTTCTCAGCAGTATATTGAGCAACATTTCCAGCACCGGATATTAAGCAAGTTTTTCCTTTAATATCTAATCCTCTTGTTTTGAGCATTTCTTGTAGAAAGTAAATGTTGCCATACCCTGTTGCTTCAGGACGGATAAGTGAACCGCCAAACTCACGCCCCTTTCCTGTAAACGTGCCTGTGAATTCGTGAGTCAGTTTTTTTTGCATGCCTACCATATATCCTACTTCACGACCACCTACACCAATATCTCCAGCTGGAATATCGGTGTTCGGTCCAATGTATTTCCAAAGTTCTAGCATAAAAGCTTGAACGAAACGCATGACTTCTCCATTTGATTTCCCTCTCGGAGAGAAGTCCGACCCTCCCTTAGCACCTCCCATAGGAAGAGTAGTAAGTGAGTTTTTAAAGGTCTGTTCAAAAGCTAAAAATTTGAGAATCGAAAGGTTTACTGACGCGTGAAAACGAAGCCCTCCTTTATATGGGCCAATGGCATTATTGTGTTGAATGCGATAGCCCATATTCGTTTGGGTTTTTCCTTGGTCATCAACCCATGTAACTCTAAATTGATGTATTCTATCGGGAATGCATAAACGCTCAATGAGATTTTCTTTTTCGAATTCAGGATGTTGATTATAAACCTCCTCAATGGAGAGTAAAACCTCTTGTACAGCTTGATGATATTCGGGTTCATTTGGGAATCTCCTTTTTAAATCATCTAATACTTTGGATGCAATCATTTTTGTTTGGTTTTAACTGATTTGTTTCAGTTGTAAAAATAGTCATAAAACATAAAAAATGATGCCTTTTTAGAAGAAAAGCACCATTTTTTATGTAAAAAAGACATTATTTCATCTGTAAAATGAGCTTATTGATCTTCTTTGTTCTTTGTGTTTTTATAAATGGGAATCCAAATTAATAAAGAAGCAATAATAATAGATAGTATGGTAGGACCATTGATGGACTCACCTGATGAAAAAATAATAAAGCACAAGGCTGCCCAGAGTAAAATGATGCAAATTATCTGGAAGCGTGAGAGCTTTCTTTTTTTTCTACCTTTATACATTATCTTTTTTTCTTTTTGTCTTATCTACGATGGCGTCAACAGCAGCAACGGTAACAATGTTCATGATATCCCTTACCGAACTTTCAATGTCTGTAAAATGGATGGGTTTGTTGAGTCCCATCTGTATGGGTCCAATATGTTCTGTGCCATTCATCGTTTTAATTAGTTTATATCCGGTGTTTGATGAGCTTAAAGTGGGAAATATCAAAGTGTTTACATTTTTACCCTTTAAGCGTGTGAAAGGATATTTAGTATCCCGAAGTTGTTTATCCAATGCAAAATTAACTTGCATTTCTCCATCGATGGCTAAATCCGGATATTTTTCTTGCATGTAAGCCACAGCCTTATTCACTTTTACGGGGCTACCTTCTTTATCTGATCCAAAGTTGGAGTAGCTTAACATAGCCATAACCGGTGTATGATTAAAGAAGCGTACCGTGTGGGCTGAAAGCTTTGCTATGTCAATTAGAGTTTCCGTATCGGGATGGCGGTTAATTAATGTGTCGGCTAAGAAATAAGTTCCTTTTTTTGAATTTAAGATATGCATGGTTCCAAAATGGGAGAACTCCTCACGAATGCCGATTACTTCCTTAGCAACATTAATGGTGTCGGTATATTTAGTGTAAACACCGGTAATGAAAGCATCAGCTTCTCCTGTTTCTACCATCATCATACCAAAATAGTTGCGGTCGAACATTTTATCTAATGCTTCGTCGAAGTTGATTCCTTCGCGTTCTCTTTTCTTTGCTAAGATTTTGGCATAACGTTCTCTTCTCTCTAATTCTGTGTCTCCTCGCAAATTTACGATCTCAATTCCTTGAATATCTAATTGAAGTTCATCTGCTAGTTTGGTTATGCGCTTTGTGTTTCCTAATAGAATAGGGATGCAGATTCTTTCATTCATTAATTCAACGGCAGCTTTTAGCATATTGGGATGATTCCCTTCAGCAAAAACAATTCGTTGGGGACTTTTCTTTGCCGTTTCTTGCAACTGTTGAATCATTTTAGATTCATATCCCATTAATTCACGCAAGTGGTGTTCGTATGCTTCCCAGTCTTCAATTTTCTTTCTGGCTACGCCACTTTTCATGGCAGCTTTAGCAACTGCCATAGATACTTCTGTAATTAAACGGGGGTCAACGGGCTTAGGAATGAAATAGCTAGGACCAAAAGTCAGTGTGTTTACTTTGTAGGTGTCATTAACAACATCAGGCACGTGTTTTTTTGCCAAATTAGCGATTGCTTGTACTGCAGCAATTTTCATTTCTTCGTTAATGGTTGTTGAATTGGTATCTAAGGCTCCGCGGAAAATATAAGGAAAACCAATTACGTTATTGATTTGGTTAGGATAATCGCTTCTTCCGGTTGCCATTATTACATCGGGACGAGCTTCCATGGCCTCTTCATAAGAAATTTCGGGAATGGGATTAGCTAACGCAAAAACAATGGGGTTGTCAGCCATGCTCCGTATCATTTCTTGGGTAACGACATTTCCTTTTGATAAGCCAACAAAGACATCTGCATCTTTCATAGCCTCTTCAAGGCTGTATACTCCTTTGCGCTCAGTAGCAAAAAAGGATTTCTGTTCGTTTACGCCTTCTCTTCCTTTATAAATCACTCCTTTGCTATCAAGCATTAAGATGTTTTCAAGTTTAGCACCTAGTGAGATATAAAGTTTAGTACAAGAAATGGCAGATGCTCCGGCACCATTTACTACAATCTTGGCTTCTTCAATTTTTTTACCGGTAATTTCCAAAGCATTTACCAGCCCTGCAGCAGATATGATTGCTGTACCGTGTTGGTCATCGTGCATAACCGGAATATCTAACTCTTCTTTCAATCGTTTTTCAATTTCAAAACACTCAGGAGCTTTAATGTCTTCTAAGTTTATGCCTCCAAAAGTAGGAGCTAAGGATTTAACTATTTCTATGAATTTATCCGGATCTTTTTCGTTGATTTCTATATCAAAAACATCTATTCCTGCATAAATTTTGAAAAGAAGTCCTTTCCCTTCCATTACAGGTTTACTGGCTAATGCCCCAATATTGCCTAAGCCTAAGACTGCTGTACCATTTGAGATTACTGCTACTAAATTGCCTTTAGCTGTATATTTATAGGCATCTTGTGGATTCTTTTCTATTTCTAAACAAGGTTCTGCTACCCCCGGGGAATAAGCTAGAGACAAGTCTTTTTGTGTTCTATAGGGTTTAGTCGGGATGACTTCTATTTTTCCTGGTCTGCCTTCAGAATGGTAGCGAAGCGCATCTTCTTTTATTGATTCTTTCATGATATTAATGTAAATTACATATTAAAGGTTGTTTACTTACTTATTTTACAAATATAAGAATTTATAAGGGAGAATCTTACATTTAATTTCTAATTTTCAGTAAAAGCAGACCTATTGTAATTAAAAATAATAAAATTATAGACTATTTTATATTCTAATATAAAAAAAGCACTTTATTGAAAGGGATGGTATTATTAGGTGAATTTCAAACTAGAGGTTAATTTTGCAAACTAATCAGCAGAAAGGAAAAAGCGGAAATAAAAATGCGGAAGATAAAGGTTTATGTTGTTTTATTCTTATTGTTTAGTTCTTTTTCATTAAGTGGACAAGAAATAAAAGATCGTCCTAAAGAAGGTGAGGGGATTTATGCTTTTTTAAAGAGACATAATCGATTGACTCGAGAAGATTATAAGGCTTTTATAAAGTTGAATAAAAATAAGCTGGGAAAGAATAATGAGCTTAAAAAACATCACACCTATATTATTCCGTCTATAGGTGAAACAAATGTAGATGAAAAGGAGAGTTCTCAAAATACAGTATGGAAAGAGCCGCTTTTCGGAAAAAAGGAAGAACGGGTTGAATTATTGAATAATCAATTGAAGGGAGCTTGTTTTTATATTGTTAGTGGACACGGAGGCCCTGACCCTGGAGCCATAGGCAAAATGGATAAATATCAATTGCACGAAGATGAATATGCTTATGACATAGCTCTACGTTTAGCGAAAAATTTGATGCAACAAGGTGCTAAGGTTTATCTCATTATTCAGGATGCCAAAGATGGAATTCGTAATGAGCGTTACCTTTCTAATAGTAAGAGAGAAACTTGTATGGGAGAGAAAATACCTTTAAGCCAAATCGGAAGATTAAAACAACGTTCAGATAAAATTAACCGGCTTTATGAAAAAGATAAACCTAAATATAATTATTGTCGTTCTGTTTTTATTCATTTAGATAGCCGAAGTTATCATAAACAGCTAGATGTGTTTTTTTATCATGCACCTAAAAGTAAACTAGGTGAACGGTTGGCCAATGAAATGAAAAGAACTTTTGCTTCTAAATATGATACTCATCAGCCCAGTAGAGGATTTACAGGAACCGTTAGTTCCAGAAGTTTATATGTATTAACTAAGACACAGCCTGTAGGTTTATTTGTAGAGTTGGGAAATATTCAAAATCAGTTTGATCAAAGAAGATTTGTTTTAAGTTCAAACCGACAGGCTTTAGCTAATTGGTTAGCCTTAGGACTATTAAATGATTTCAAACAAGGCAGATGAATCTTATGATGGGAGAAATGGAGATTGAGAAGTTTCGGGAATTACTTCAACATTGTATTCTGGTTTCAGATGATTCCTTTGTGTCTCAGTATAAAATATTAAAAGAAGTGTTAGAAGGTGTTTGCTGGATGAGCCTGCGTGAAGATTCTTGTAGTACTTCTTCCTCCTTGACAGAACAATTGCTCTTTTTGTATAAAGAGTATGATATACCTCCTTTATTGCAGAAAAAAATACATCAATTTCGTTTAACCTTGTATCAGATTTTAAATAAAGAAGAAAAAGAGCAAAGCAAGATAAACTCTTTTCTGCATAGAGACATCGATACCATTAATCAATTGCTTGATCTGCTTTCTGAAGGAGAGAGTAAGAAAGTTTGTATCCAAAGGGTATCTGTGTCTGATTTTCCGGTATCGGCAAAGGAAATAAAGCGAATGCGCGTAATTTATCATGCTAAAGATGAAGATTTTCTTTATGTAGAGCCATTGGATTTTGTTTCTGTTGAATTAAAAAAAGTGAGATATTCGAATAAGAAGTCTCCTTCTGAGTTTAAAGAAACTTGTGACCTTTTATGGAGGGGGGCTCAGCTTAATCTTTTATGGGTAACGATCGATTCTGAAGGGATACTTTTCCCTGAATACTTTGTGATTGAACCCGATTATTTGATTGATATCAGTACATTAGCTGAGTGTTATCGTCCTTACGGAGCACATCCTTTGAATTATATTTTAGGGAAATTATCTCCTATAGCCAATGCAATGCCCATACTTTTAGGTAACATTGTAAACTTATTTTTAGATGAATGGGTCTACTCAGAAGATAAGCCAAATTATATTGAATGTATGATGAAGGCTTTTAGGTTGTATCCATTAGAATTGGCTTCGTGCAAAGATTTGAAAGATGCTGCATTAGAAAGGGAATTTGCACAGAAATGTAAGATGCATTTTGAACATATTGGCTCCCTCATTGCGAACGAATTGGTCGATGGGACTTATAAACTGGATAGAAGAGACGCCGTATTAGAACCTTCTTATGTTTGTGAAGCACTAGGCCTGCAAGGTCGGTTAGACTATATGCAACGCGATTATTCAGCTTTGATTGAGATGAAATCCGGTAAAGCCGATGAATTTACATTAAGAAAGAGTGGGCGGTTTCTTCCTTTTGAAAATCATAGGATACAGATGTTATTATATCTTGCTGTTCTGCAGTTTTTAAGTAAAGAACATAATGTTACCCAAGCTTATTTGCTTTATACAAAATATCCTTTGCTCTATCCGTCATCACCTTCAGTGGGAGCCATAAAGAGAGCAATTAATTTGCGGAATCAGATTGTGGCTTGTGAGTATCATATCCATAAACAAAATGATACGGATTATACTCAAAGGTTATTTCAGAATATAATCCCAGAGAAGCTTAAAACTCTGCCGGTTGGTGAAAGGTTTTGGATGCAATATCTGTTGCCTCCCATTGCGAATCTTAATGAGCGCATACAAGGGTTAAGTGCTATTGAGGAAAATTATTTTTATCGGCTCTATAATTTTATTACTAAGGAATTATATTTATCAAAATCAGGTAGCTTAGATTATGGACGGTTTCATGGAGCAGCATCACTTTGGTTATCTCCTTTTGTGGAGAAAGTAGAAAGAGGAGATATCTTATATGATTTGGAAATCGTATCAAATCATGCAGCAGAGGCAAGAAAGGCATATGTCGTATTGAAACGTCCTTTAAAAAATGGTGATGAAAAGAAAGGGATTGAGGGGTTGCCTAATTTTCGTCTAGGAGATGCTATTGTGCTTTATCAACGGAATAAAGCAGCAGATAGTGTGACCAACCAGCGGGTTTTTAAAGGGAATGTTTGTGAATTGACCTCCTCAATAATTACCATACGTTTACGAGCTTCTCAGAAAAATAAAAAGATCTTACCTAAAGATAGTTTATATGCAATAGAGCATGACACTATGGATGTGGGGTTTAGAAATATGTTTTTGGGGCTACACTATTTTTTGTCGGGTAATCAAGATCGTCGAGATCTTTTACTGGGACAACGTAAACCTGAAATGGATTCCAGTTATGGTTCTTTAATTCAGCAAGTTACAGATGATTTTGAGCGTTTGGCACTCAAAGCATTAGCTGCTAAAGATTATTTCTTAGTCGTTGGTCCCCCGGGTACGGGTAAAACTTCGAGAGCTCTTCGCCGGATGGTTGAGGTTTTCTATGAGGATAATGAAAGTCAAATTTTATTGATGGCTTATACAAATCGTGCTGTAGATGAAATTTGTAAAACATTAGAATCTATTCATCCTTCAATTCATTATATGCGTATTGGTTCAGAACTTTCTTGTAATGAGTGTTATCGTTCTCAATTAATGGAAAATCAGTTGGAGGTTTGCAGGAACAGAAAGCAAGTGATGCAGAAGTTGACAAATTGCAGCGTTTTTGTGGGTACGGTTGCTTCAATAGCAGGAAAAAAAGAATTGTTTGATATAAAAAAGTTCGATGTTGCGATTATTGATGAGGCTTCACAAATTTTAGAAGCGCAATTGTTGGGTATACTGATGATGTGTGATGAACAAGGAAGTAACTCAATTGATAAATTTATTTTGATAGGAGATCATAAGCAGCTGCCGGCTATTGTGTTGCAAAGTGAGGAAGAATCTGAAGTTAAGGAATCGAATTTAAGAGCAATTGGCATAAAGAACTTCAGAAATTCTTTATTTGAACGTCTTTATGTAAACTCTTCTCCAAGAGTTGTCGACCAATTATGTAAACAAGGACGGATGCATCCGGCAATAGCAGAATTTCCTAACCTAGCTTTCTATGGAGGGCGTCTTGAGAGTTTAGGTTTGTCTCATCAAATCGAACCCATTCAAGTTCCAGTTAGCGGAATGATTAGTCCAAAAATTCTGCAGCGAACAACCTTTATCCCTTCTATGGTTGAAGAGGAGGCTGTCTATTCTAAAGTCAATTCATCAGAAGCTCAGATTGTGAAGCAGTTACTTTATGATTTGTATGCATGCCATGAATCTAGCTTTAATCCTAATCAAACGGTGGGTGTAATTACACCGTTTAGAAGTCAGATAGCATTAATTAAAGAATCTATAGCAGAAATGGGGATTGATTGTTTGAATGAGGTGGCTGTCGATACTGTAGAGCGATTTCAAGGAAGTGAACGAGATATTATTATTTACTCTTTTTGTGTAAATAATCTTTTTCAATTGAGAATGTTACCTAATTTGATGCAGGAGAATGGGATTTGGATTGATCGAAAACTGAATGTAGTGCTGACACGGGCAAGAAAGCAACTCTTCATAACGGGAGTAGAATCCATTCTTAGGCAAAATGAAATTTATGCTCAATTAATAGGTTTTTTACGTAAAGAGAGGTGAGCAGAGCTGTGTATTTGTTTGGGATGAAAGGGCTATTAAAATTGGAGAGTTCTTTTTATAATAGGTATCCTCTTTTTTTGTATTTTTACTTGACTCTAATTAAAATTTGGTGTATAGGATGAAAAGAAAGATTATTAGTCTACTCGTTTGTCTATTTTCTATCTCTTTTTTATGTAGAATTGATGCTGCGGAGAAGAGCCTTGAGGAACTTAGTGTAGCCTTCATAAAACATAAAATTGAAAAGATAAAAAAAGAGAACCCGAATTTGACTGAAAAAGAATCGAAAGGTTATGTCGATTCTTTAATATTAAATCAAATAAAAGTTTTAGAGGCAAAAAAACAAGGCATAGATACTTCCTTTATTTATTTAAATAAAGTAGCAGAATATAGTCATATATTAGCTAATCAACGGCTTTCTAAAAAAAGAAAAGAAAGTTATATGCCAAAAGAAGACAAAGATAGTATTAAATTTTTACAGGTATATCATTTGTTTCAATCCATACCCCAAGAAGTGAACAATAGGACTTTTGAGGAAAAAATAAATCTTTTTGACTCCATTGTTTTTCGGCTTTATCAGGACCCTTCACAGTTTCAATGGTATGTTAATCAGTATTCAGAAGTAAAAGAACCGGTATGGATTTGTCAAAAGCAGAATGTTATTGAATTCGATAGTCAGGTTATGCATTTAGATAGTGGTGAAATATCAGTGCCCTTTTTTACTCCTGCGGGAATTCATCTTGTGAAAGTAATCAGAAAAGAGTTTTTTCCTAGAAAAGAAAAGAGGAATGATTGGCGAAGTATGACTTTCGATGAATTTAATTCTTTTTTGTCTGTCATGAAAGAATCCAATAGTTTTTCTTATGCCTATGAAACTCCCTGGGAAAAGAACTTCTGGAATCCTAGCCCAAACCAAGTACTGTTTAGGCTCAATGGTAAAGAGTTTACAAAAAGTGATTTGGATTATTTTTCAAAAAATAACCTAACAACCTTGAATAAGCAGTATACTGGTTTTATTATAAAAACATTTTTAGATGAGCAATATGTTAGTCTGGCAAGAGAAGATAAAGAGTATGAATATGATTTGATGGAATTTAAACAAAAACTTTTGCTAGAAGAGTTGACTCAGCGTGAGCTGGAAAAAAGAACTTCTCATGATCCTTTAGGTTTAGAGTTCTTTTTTTCGTTACATAAAAAGAACTATAAGCTAGAGCTCCCTCGTTATCAAGGGATCCTAGTTTTATGTGCAAATAGGAAAGTTGCTCGAGAAGTCAAGAAACTCTTGCGTCGTAATGCTCAGGAAAAGTGGGCGTCTATACTTTGTGAGAGATTTGGTGACACTCAGAATCAATTTATTCAACTACAAGAGGGCCCTTTTCCTATTGGTTCAAATGCTTGTGTTGATAAGAAAATATTCAAACAAGGGAGTTACAAGGCACCGGACTCTCATCCACGATGCGTTATGGTTGGAGAAGTTGAGTGGTATCCTTCTAATTATTTAGAAGTTGAAGAACGAGTCGTTGCAGATTATAAGAAATACCTTAAAAAGGAATGGGAAGAGAATTTGCTGGCTAACTGGGGAAAAGAATTTAATGAAGAGGTTTTAAAAACAGTTAATAAACGCTGATGTAATAGATTAAAGCATTATCTTCGTAAATTCAAGTGTAGTTAGTATGAAGCGAATCGTTTTGGTATTCATTCTTTTAATTTATCTTTTTGGAGGTTGTACTTCCTTTACCGACCATAAAGGAAAAACTCCTTTGGTTGAAGTAGATGGGAAATTTTTATACAAAGAGGATTTAGCCGATATTGTTAAAGACAAGATGGGCGATGATAGCCTTTTATTGTCAGAACAGTATATTCGCTCGTGGATTGAAGAGGAATTACTATATGATAAAGCTCAACGGAATGTTCCAAATATGGAAAGTATTGAGCAATTGGTGGAGAATTATAAGAAGTCGCTTATTGTTCATACTTATAAGCAAGAGTTGATAAAACAACGATTATTGACGAATATTTCAGAACAAGAGATTGAGCAATACTACAATGAGCATAAAGAGCTATTTGTATTGGAGGAACCCATGATTCAAGGTTTATTCATGAAAGTTCCACAAGTGGCTACCGGAATAAATAAAGTCAGACGGTGGTATAAGCAGAAGGATAGCACGGCGATTGAACACTTGGAAAAATATAGTTTACATAATGCTGTAAAATACGAGTATTTTTACAATAAATGGATTCCTGCCGAAACCATATTAGAGATGTTACCTAGCAATTCTCTCTCTCTAAGTCAACTCATTGACAACATTAGAAATATTGAATTGCAAGATAGTGTTTATTATTATTTTTTGAATATTAGTGAAATCAGAAAAGTAGGAGAACAGGAGCCATTGGAATATGCAGAGCGAAAAATAAATGATATTTTAGTGAATTATAAGCAGGTTGATTTTATCAAGCAAGTAAAAAACGATCTGTATCAAGAAGCAGTTAAAAGAAATAAAATACAATATAATTATTAAAGTGGGTGATATGAAGAGTTCTATTGGATATAAACTTTTAGTCCTTTCTCTTTTCTTTTTGAATGGATTATTCTTACAAGCACAAAACAATGTGATAGATGAAGTGGTGTGGGTTGTAGGTGATGAAGCAATATTAAAGTCTGAAGTTGAAGAGGCTCGACTTCATGCTCTGAGTCAAAGACAAAAGTTTGATAGAGATCCCTATTGTGTTATACCTGAAGAGTTGGCTGTTCAAAAACTATTTTTGAATCAAGCAGCAATTGACAGTATAGAGGTATCAGAGTCGGAAGTGATTCAACAGGTGGACTATATGACCAATTTGTATATTCAAGAAATTGGTTCGCGGGAGAAGATGGAGGAATACTTCAACAAAACCTCAACTGAGATACGTGAAACGATGCGTGAGAATGCACGGGATGGTTTGACGGTTCAAAAAATGCAACAGAAGCTAGTTGGGGAAGTAAAGGTGACTCCGGCAGAGGTTCGGCGTTATTTTAATGATTTACCCTCAGATAGTATTCCTTATATACCCACTCAAGTTGAAATACAAATAATAACTCATCAGCCGAAGGTGTCTGTAGCAGAAGAAGAGCGAATAAAAAAACAATTGCGTGATTATACTGACCGGATCAATAGTGGAGACATTACTTTTTCCACTTTAGCCCGATTATACTCTGACGATAAGTTGAGTGCCATGAAAGGTGGAGAATTGGGCTTTATGGGGCGAGGAGAATTAGTTGCTGAATATGCTAATGTTGCTTTTAACTTGCAAGATCCGAATAAAGTTTCTAAAATAGTTGAATCTGAATTTGGTTTTCATATTATACAATTAATAGAAAAACGAGGAGATAGAATTAATACACGCCATATCCTTTTGAAACCACAAGTAGATCAAGAAGAGATAGAGGGTGGTATTGCTCGTTTGGATTCTATAGCTGATGATATTCGCAGAGAGAAATTTTCATTTGATGATGCTGCCTCCATTTTATCTCACGACAAAGATACTCGAAATAATTATGGTTTATTGCCTAACCCTTATACTGGAACTTCGCGCTTTGAGATGCAACAGCTTCCTCAGGAAATTGCTAAAGTTGTCGATAATATGAAGGTGGGTGAAATATCAGATGCCTTTACTATGATTAAAGAAAAAGATGGTAAGGAGGTTTGTGTCATCGTAAAATTGCGATCTCGTATAGAGGGGCATAAGGCTACTATTTCTGATGATTATCAAAATCTAAAGGAGATTGTTCTTAATAAAAAAACAGCTGAAGTTATTGATAAATGGATTCTTGAAAAACAAAAAGAAACTTATGTTCGTATTAATGAAGGCTGGAAAGATTGCGAATTTAAATATCCGGGTTGGTTGGATAACTAATCGAATTTAGGCACTCAATGATTAAATCGATGAAAGAAAAGAGAGGGCTATTTTATCGGAGTCTGCCTTTTCTGTTTCTCCTTTTTAGTCTAAGTTTATTTGGGCAAGAGAGAACGGGGCAAGAAAAGAAAACCCGAGTAGATTTATTGCATGCAGATGAAGGGGTGGCTGATAAGCTGGCTCGTCCCGATGTACAAGTTCTATTGGGGAATGTTCAGTTACGTCAGGATAGTATGTATATGTATTGTGATAGCGCACTGATTTATGAAAATACTAATTCAGTAGAGGCCTTTAGTAATGTTAGGATGGAGCAGGGGGATACTCTTTTCATCTATGGGGATTATCTCTTTTATGATGGAATGGCACAGATAGCACAATTGCGTAATAATGTAAAGCTGATTAATAGAAATACGACGCTTATAACGGATAGCTTAAATTATGACCGAATTTATGATTTAGGCTATTATTTTGAAGGTGGAATTTTGTCAGATGAAGAAAATGTATTAACTTCTGATTGGGGAGAATATAGTCCTTCAACTAAGTTGGCCGTTTTTAATCACGAGGTGACTTTGGATAATCCCCGTTTCATGCTAACATCAGATACATTGAAGTATCATACGGAAACGCGGGTGGCAACTATTCTAGGTCCTTCGGATATATACAATGAAGCCAATCATATTTATTCTGAAAAAGGGTTCTATAATACGTTAGATGATACTGCTGAATTATTAGATCGTTCGATATTGACTAGTGAAGGACGAGAAATGACAGGTGACAGCTTATATTATGACCGTAGGGCCGGTTATGGTGAAGCTTTTTATAACGTTGAAATGAATGATAGTATTAATCGAAATATGTTATTGGGTGATTACTGTTATTATGATGAACTCACAGAAAATGCTTTTGCAACAGGTCGAGCGGTAGCCGTTGATTATTCTCAAAAAGATAGTCTGTTTATTCATGGAGATACTTTAAAGATGAATAGCTATAATTTACAAACCGATTCGATGTACAGAAATGTGTTAGCTTATCACAAAGTAAGAATGTACAGAGAAGACTTGCAAGGAATCTGTGATTCTTTGACCTATAATTCCAAGGATTCATGTATTACTATGTATTATGATCCTATATTATGGAGTGATAAACAACAAATGCTCGGAGAAGAAATTAAGGCATACATAAAAGATAATAAAATTGATTGGGCGCATATCATTAATCAAACATTGGTGGTTGAAGAGAAAGATAGTGTTCATTATAATCAGGTTTCCGGAAAAGAAATTAAAGCTTACTTTAAAGATAATGAATTGCATGAAGTGGATGTGATTGGTAATGTCTTGGTTGTGTTCTATCCCCAAGAAGCAGACAGTATGATGCTTGGTATGAACACTTCTGAAACGAGCCGATTGAATCTGTTTTTTCAAGAGCGAAAAATAGATAAAATGATAATGAGTCCTAAATCGAATGGAGTTCTTTATCCTATGGATCAGATTCCTGAAGATAAAATGAGATTGGAAAATTTTTATTGGTTTGATTTTATTCGTCCACGAAAGAAAGAGGATATTTTTGATTGGAGGGCTAAACCCGATGAATCAAGACTAAAGAAGCAAGATAGAGAACCTATTGATATATCTAAAAGAAGGCAAGTACAAAGGAGGTAGCGAGTATGTTTAAAATGAGAAAACCCAGAAAGTATAATCAGCAGTTTATCTATTATGATGAACGTAAGGAGCGATTGAAGAAAATGGAGGAGGATGCAAAAAGGGAATTAGGTATGTTGCCCCCAAAAGAGTTTTCTCCTGATGAGATACGTGGTAAGTTTGTGGAGGCATCCACTCATTTAAAACGAAGAAAGAGTAAAAGACGTAAACCTATGCATATTGGGGTATTGATTATTATTATTTTGATATTGCTTTATCTTTGGTATTTTTTAAGTACTGGTAAATTGACGTTTTTTTAATTTAGGTAAGATATCTTATTTATGAGTGACATCATTCATTTATTACCTGACGCTGTTGCTAATCAAATTGCAGCGGGTGAGGTAATACAGCGTCCTGCATCTGTAGTGAAAGAACTAGTTGAAAATGCTATTGATGCAGGTGCAAAAAACATACAAATCATTATAACTGATGCCGGGAAAAGTGTAATCCAGGTGATAGATGACGGTGGGGGCATGAGTGAGACTGATGCCCGTTTATCTTTTGAAAGACATGCTACTTCTAAAATAAGAGAAGCAGGAGACCTTTTTGCTTTACGTACTATGGGTTTTAGGGGTGAGGCTTTAGCTTCCATTGCAGCTGTGGCTCAAGTAGAATTAAAAACCCGTAGAGAGGGAGAGGAGTTAGGAACTCATGTTATCATTGAAGGATCCAGATTTATAAAACAAGAATTGGTTTCTTGCCCTAAAGGAAGTCATTTCATTATTAAAAATCTATTTTTTAATGTACCGGCTCGTAGAAAATTCTTAAAAACAAATGCGACAGAACTAAATCATATACTCAATGAGTTTGAGCGTATCGTATTAGTTAATCCTGCAGTTAGTTTCACTCTCTTTAGTAATGATACGTTATTGTTTGATTTGCCTGCTAGTTCCATTAAGCAACGAATTGTTAATGTTTTTGGCAAACGTATTAATCAACAATTGCTAAATGTTGAAGTAGAAACAAGTATGGTACTTATTCATGGCTATGTTGGCAGTCCGGAGTCGGCTCGTAAACGAGGAGCGCAGCAGTTTTTCTTTGCTAATGACCGTTATATGCGACATTCTTATTTTTATAGTGCTGTTATGGATGCATACAAGGAGCTAATCCCTACTGATGAACGTGTTCCTTTCTTCTTATATTTGGAGGTTGATCCGGCTCAAATTGATGTGAATATTCATCCTACAAAAACAGAGATTAAATTTGAAAACGAACAGGGTATTTGGCAGATTCTCTTTGCTGCCATAAAAGAGGCATTAGGTAAATTTAATGCTGTACCTTCTATCGATTTTAATCGAGAGGATATGCCTGATATTCCGGTTTTTGAAGATAATCAGAACGTTTCCTTCCCAAATATAAATTTAAATCAGAGTTTTAATCCCTTTCAATCATCCGGACAAGAATATTCCCGAGCTCCCATTAAATGGGATTTAGAGAATTATGGAACATCAAAATTTGATGGAGTGAATGAAAAAATAGAAGAACCCTTCTTTGATGATAGTGATTGGGGAGAAAATGCCTCAACGAAAACCTCTTTGGAAGAAAACTTGTTATACGGTAACGACAAGGAAGATAAGGTGAAAGATGGAGCAACCTATCTACAATATAAAGGAAGATATATTCTAACCGCCATAAAATCAGGGCTATTGGTTATTGATCAACATAGAGCGCATGTTCGTGTGTTATTTGATCAATTTATGAAGCAGATAAAAAATCAGAAAGGCACATCTCAAGGGGTTTTGTTCCCGGAGATTGTTGAACTAACAACAACAGAGGCAACTATTCTAGAGAGCATAAGGGATGATTTAACCTACGTGGGTTTTGAACTTTCTAATTTAGGAGGGGGTAGTTATGCTATTAATAGTGTTCCCTCTGGAACTGATGGTCTCAACCCGGTTGTCTTAGTCCATAATATGGTGGATACAGCGATGGAAAAAGGAAGTGATGTGAAAGCGGAAATTCAAAATAGGTTAGCTTTAACCTTGGCAGAATCTTCAGCTATTGTTTATGGACAAGTATTGACAACGACTGAAATTATAGCATTGGTTAATGCACTATTTGCTTGTGAATCCCCTAATTATACTCCGAATGGATT
>CAZFXK010000022.1:0-14977 GCA_964522975.1 uncultured Bacteroides sp.
GAACCCCTCTTTCCAGAATGAAAATCTGGCGTCCTAGCCGATAGACGAACGGGCCTTGATGAGCCTTTTTAAGTCTCTTTTTTTGTGTCCTTTCTGTATTTAACTTTAGAACAGCGATGCAAATGTAGAGACTATTTTTTTAATACCAAAACATTTCTATATAAATGTTTTAAACTTTTTCTTCTTCTTTTCTTTATAAATTCTAAAAAATGGGCGCTAATCTTTAATTCAGGAAAAGAAACAACTGTTTATTTAGTCTATGTGTTTCTTTGGAAAAGAATTAATTAGTAGTTTTGTTTAACTAATGTACCTATTGTAAGATGTTAGATAAAACAGATGGGGTTGTACTTCGGGTATTAAAGCATACTGATTCTGCCAGTATCGTTGATCTGTATACCCGAGATTTTGGTAGAAGATCTTATGTTGTATCTATTCCTAAAACAAGGAAATCGAAAATAAGATATCATCTTTTGCAACCCTTATCATTAATAAGTATAAATTTCACAGACAGGTCAAAATCATCTTTGCCTAGAATTATTGAAATAAATGTTTTGCTTCCTTATTTAAATATTCCATATGACCCTATGAAGTCGGCTTTGGCTTTTTTTATTTCTGAGTTTTTATATCGAGTTTTACGAGAAGAAACCACCAGTCCTTCTTTATTTAATTATTTGTTACATTCCTTTCAATGGCTA
The DNA here is from genome assembly GCA_964522975.1 of uncultured Bacteroides sp. Taxonomy (GTDB): domain Bacteria; phylum Bacteroidota; class Bacteroidia; order Bacteroidales; family Bacteroidaceae; genus Bacteroides_E. Next base: position 696 of record CAZFXK010000022.1, read on the forward strand.
GATCAAGCTACAAATAATATTGCTAATTATCATATTGTGTTTTTGATGCGATTTACTCGATTTATAGGGTTATATCCCAATATTGAGGAATATGATGGAGAGTGGTATTTTGATATGTTAAATGCTTGTTTTATTTCAGAAAAACCATTGACTCATCCATGCTTTTTAAACCGCGAGGAATCTAGATGGTTGTTAAGGTTAACCCGTTTAAATTACGATTCTATGCATCGTTTATCATTGAATAGGCATCAACGTAATCGATGCATAGAGGTAATAGAAAGTTATTACAGGCTGCATCTACCAACATTTCCTGCTTTGAAGACACTTTCTGTGTTAAAAGAACTGTTTAACTAATTAGCTGAGTAGTTCTCTAACGATTTGTGAAATCAGTTTTCCCTCTGCCTTCCCTGCAAATCTTTGAGTTGCCAGGCCCATAACTTTGCCCATATCCTTCATGGATGTTGCATTTAGTTCTTTAACGAGTATTTCAAGTTCATTTTTCAATTCATCTGTACTCATTTGCTTAGGAAGGTATTGTTCTAATACCTTTACTTGAGCTAATTCTTCTTCTGCCAAATCTGTCCGATTCTGTTCTTCATAGATAGCAGCTGAATCTTTTCCTTGTTTAACCAGTTTTTGGATGATACGTAAAGCTTCTTCATCAGCTAATATATCACTTGCACCAGTTTGTGTCTTTGCTTCAATAAAAGCTTTTTTTACATTGCGTAAAGTTTGAAGAGCAATTCTGTTTTTTGCTTTCATTGCTTTTTTTAGATCTTCACTAACGGTGTCAAATAAATTCATGATATGTATTAATTAATTTAAAATGTGATTATTTCATTGTCTTGGGTAATTTCATCTTGTATGCGTATTTCCTCATCAGCCGATTTACTTTTAATTTTCTTTAGCTCAGATTGTGTACGCATGAATGTAGGAGTAGATTCTACCATTGCAATGACATTGCTATTATATAAATCTTCCGAATTAAATAAATAGATATTGCGGACTTTACGGCGATTCTTTGCCCCAAAAGTCAGAGCCTCTTCGCCATAGATTTTATAAATTCGTTTTTTATTTCTTTCTTTTTCTTCTTCAATCTTCAGAAGGCGATCCTCTTCTTCTTCTGTTCGTTTCTGTTGTACTTGTTCAATTCCGGGAATGTCCTCCACACCAAATCCGGTGGCCAATAAGGTGACTTTGACTTTTTTATTCAAGTCTTGTTCTTTTGCTACGCCCCAGATGACTTCAACTTCTTCGCTAAATTTGCTCATAAAATCGTGTACCTCATCCATCTCAGACATTTTGAGTTGTGTTTCAGCTCCAAAAGAGACATGAAGCATAACTTTTCTGGCATTGAACACATCATTATTGTTAAGTAAAGGCGAGTGTAAAGCATCTTCCAGAGCCTTAGATAAACGATTTTCATCTTCACCATATCCCGTACTCATAATAGCCACTCCACCATTTTTTAATATGGTTTGTACATCGGCAAAGTCTAAGTTTACATATCCACGCAAAGTTATTATCTCAGCAATGCTTTTCGCAGCAATGGATAAGGTATCATCTGCTTTAGCAAACGCGTTCATTACAGTAAGATCGGCATATATTTCACGTAATCGTTCATTGTTAATGACCAGTAGGGCGTCTACATACTTAGCTATCTGTTCTACGCCATCTAAAGCTTGGATTATTTTTTTCTCCCCTTCAAATAAAAAGGGAATCGTAACGATGCCTACCGTTAAAATATCCATTTCTTTAGCAATTTGAGCAATAACGGGAGCAGCTCCGGTTCCTGTTCCACCTCCCATGCCAGCTGTGATGAAAACCATTTTGGTTCCATCATTTAATAGAAGTTTGATGTCTTCTATGCTCTCTTCTGCCGCTTTTTTACCTAATGCCGGAATATTCCCTGAGCCTAACCCTTCAGTTACGGTTTTTCCTAATTGAACCTTTGTAGGGACAGGAGATTCACCTAAAGCTTGATTATCTGTATTGCAAAGTGCAAAAGTAACGTCGTGAATGCCCTCTTTGTACATATGGTTTACCGCATTTCCACCACCTCCACCAACGCCAATCACCTTAATTATCTTAGGTGAATCTATGGGAATGTCGAAATTAACGACTTTGTTTGCATCCATATATTTTATTCTTTAAGTTATATTATTGTATATCATCATCAGAGAAGAAGGTTTCAGTTAATGAACTAAACCAATTGTTCTTTTTCTCCTTAGCTTTTTCTTTTTTTCTTTCCTTAGCTTTTCTGGCTTCTTCTTCTTGTTTTTTCTTCTCTTTTTCGATAGCTATTTTTTTAGCTTCCTCTTCTTGCCTTTTTAAATCCTCATCGTTCTCAAATAGATCCACAGGCTCTTTCATTACCGGAATTTGACGACAATTCTCTTGACCAGCATAAAGTAGACCTATAATTGTGTTTTTGCTAGCTTCCTCTACGAATTCTTTGTTAGAGGTGTGTATTTTAAGTGTATTATCAGCTCTTCGTACTTGAACTATTGTAGTCTTTTCTTGAATTAATTTACGAAGATTTTTTATTTTAGATGCACCTCCTGTTAGAATAATGCCGGCTAATAGTTTATCGTCATAGCCGGATACTTGTATCTGATGCCAAACATTAGCTACGATTTCTTCCATTCGTGCTTCTATGGCTAATAGGATATCTTCTAAATCTATTTTTCTTCCATCTTCAAGTGTGTATTTTGCTTTTTCTTCTTCATCTGAATTTTCCTGACCATTTTTTTCTAGGCATGCATTGCCAATAGTTAGTTTTATGTGTTCAGCTTCATTTTCCTCAATCTGAAGAGCCATTAAGTCTTTAGTTATATTTTCACCCCCTAAGGGTATTATCGTTAGAAAACGTAAAAGATTATCCCTATAAATAGAAACAGTTGTAGTGTTGGCACCAAAATCAATTAAGGCACATCCTGCTCGTTTTTCTTTTTCAGAAAGAATTACATTTGCCGAAGTCAATGGTGAAACTAATAGTTCTGCTATCTCTATCTGAGCCTCCTCAAAACAATATTCTATTCGTTTTTTTAATTCTTTATTGGCTACTATATTTAAGAATCTTCCCTCAATATGATCTGTTGCAACCCCTTTCGGGTCAATTTGCAGGTTATTTCCTATTTTATATTCCTGAGGAGCTACTTCTAAAATATCTAAGTCGATAAGAGGAATTTCCAAGTTTTCGTCACTTAGTAGGTCCATCAGTTTTTGGTCAATAATCTTATCTTCTTGTAAAACCTCTTTGGAAATACTGTTATGAACTGAACGAAGAGATTGTCCTGAAACCCCAATATATACTTTTGCTATTGATTCATTCAGTTTACCTTCTAGTACATTTATTATGTTATTTAAAGCCTGACTTGTTTTATCTAAGTTGTAAACGACCCCTTTACGGATAAAATCGGTTGAGTCTTCATCCGCATAAGCCAAAACATTAATGCTACCGTCACTATTTCTTGTTCCGGCCATACCTCTTATCTTGGATGATCCAAGTTCTATAGCAGCGATAAAGTTTGTTATTGTCATATTCTCTTGTTTTATCTTTTCGTACAAATAATTTGATTGGTATATTCCAAATTAATTCGTTTATATTTATTCCAACCTACTGAATTAAGTCCTTTAATATAGAAGTACTTTAATCTTTCTAATTTATCTTCAAATTCATCCAGTTTTCCTAAATGAATGATATGATCTCCAACTCTGGGAACTAATTCAACCTCTTGATTATTTAATACATTAATTTGTTCAATTTGAGCCTCCCAAAAAGGGTTGTTATGCAAAAATACTCCAAAATTGTATAACTCGTTAGTAGCAAATGACTTTTCTACGTTACCTGTAACAATAATTAAGTGTGATACACATTTTGTGTTATGAGGCATAATGGCTCCTTGATTATCTATAAAATAATCATTTTTTTGATTCATAACCCTTAAAATGGGAATACGTTGATAAATTTCTACACAAATTTTATCACTAGGTGTTTTGTAACATTCTACTCGATCAACCAAGGAGTTCTTTTCTAATTCTTGTTCTACTTCAAACGTACTTATTTCTGTCATCTTTTTCCCTACAGGGTAAAGCCCTTTTTTCTCTAGACTACGAGCAATCTCTTCACTGGTTATAAAATGGATCTTCAACGTGTCTTTAATTATAAGATCTATTCCGGCACATATTGTATCCATTGGCTTTTTATTAAAAGCCACCATGGCCATGACCAGATAGACAAGGGTACAAAGTAAAGCAACGAATATTAAAACTTTCCGAACCATATTTATAGTTATTACAATCTATTCGTTAAAATGTTTTTTATTTCGGGAACAAAAACATCAATATCTCCTGCACCTAAGGTAATTAGGATTTCAATAGGCTCTCTTTTTATAACCTCAAGAAGGCTTTCCTTTTTGACTAACTTCTTTTCCATGGTTGGACTCAGGGCATCATAGATCAATTGACTACTTACTCCTTCTATTGGTTTCTCTCTTGCTGGATAAATATCTAAAAGTATGACTTTATCCAGTAAAGAAAGACTCTCTGCAAACTCTTTATAAAAACTCTGGGTGCGGCTATATAGATGGGGTTGAAAAACACCTGTTATTTTTTTCGTGGGATATAGTTGTTTTATAGATAGTATACTTTGCTTAACTTCAGCCGGGTGATGAGCATAATCATTGAGAAAAATCAAATTGGGTGTTTTAATTTGAAAGTCAAATCTTCTATCTACACCTTTATAAGATTTTATTCCTTTTTTTATTTCTTCTGCATTTACTCCTATCAGCATGGCAATGGCCATTGCTGCTATACTATTCTCTATGTTGATGGCAATTGGAACGCCTAATTGTATTTTTTCAATTCTCCCTTTTGGTGTAATAAAATCAAAGATGATTTCGCCTTTGTCTATTGTGATGTTTTCAGCATAATAGTCCCCTTTAGTTATGGAGTAGGTATAAATCTTTACTCCTTTGGATACTTTGGGGGAGATAGATAACCCTTCTTTTAGAAGAAGAACTCCCTTGGGTTGGATTAATGAGGTGAATTTTTGGAAGCTTTCTACATATTTTTTTTCTGAGCCATAAATATCTAAATGATCCGCTTCAACTGATGTTATGATTGCTATATAAGGGGATAACCAATGAAAAGAGCGATCATATTCATCTGCCTCAATGACTGTATAAGGACTTGTCTTAGATAGCAATAAATTGGTGTTGTAATTTTTTGCTATTCCTCCCAAGAAAGCGTTACATCCTATGTGAGATTGATGCAATAAATGAGCCAATATGGTACTTGTTGTCGTTTTTCCGTGAGTTCCGGCAATACATAATCCTTTATAGGATTGTGTGATTAAGCCTAAAACTTCAGCTCTCTTTTTTAAGTTGAAATGATTCTTTTGAAAGAAAATGAATTCTGTATGATTGGAAGGAATGGCAGGGGTGTATACGACTAGTGTATTTTCTTTATTTTTAAAAGTTTTAGGAATACTGTCAATCTCATCCTGATAATGAATATCGGCCCCTTCTTCCATTAATTTCTCCGTAAGAGGAGTTACTGTTCTATCGTATCCGGCTACATTTTTTCCATGAAAAAGAAAATAGCGAGCTAGAGCACTCATTCCAATGCCTCCAATACCTATAAAATATATATTTTTCAAGTTTTCTAAATTCATATTCTTTCAATTCTGCTTATGTGCCAGCTTCAGCACTTCTTTTGCTATGATTGTAGCTGAATCTGATAGAGCCAAAGTAGCTATATTTGTCCTTAGTTCATTTAAAAGTTTGTCATTCATAATACTTTTGATTGCGGTAGGGATTAATTCTTTTTCTGCTTTACTATCTTGAACATACAATGCTGCCTTTTTTTCAACAAGAGCCATTGCATTTTTTGTTTGATGGTCTTCCGCCACATTGGGTGAAGGAACTAGGATTACAGCTTTCCGAAGCAAACAAAATTCAGAGATAGATCCGGCACCAGCTCTTGAGATGATTAAATCGGAGGCAGCATAGGCTATTTCCATTTCTTTTATAAAAGATTTAATTTGTAGATTAGGGATAGGAGTCGTTTCTTCTAGCAGTTTTACTATCCTCTCAAAATACAACTTTCCCGTTTGCCATATAAATTGAACCTCCGAATGTGTACGAATTAAATCCAACTGAGCCGCAACACTTTCATTTATGGATTGAGCTCCTAGGCTGCCACCTACAATTAAGACTGTTTTTTTATCTTTTTTTAGGTTTAATCTTTCTAGGGCGTCATTTTTTGTTATATGTTTCAGCAAGCTTTGGCGAACAGGATTTCCTGTTAAAATTATTTTTTCTTTTGGAAAGAAACGTTCCATGTTTGGATAAGCCACACAAATTAAATCTGCTTTCTTCCCTAATATCTTGTTAGTAATTCCTGCATAAGAGTTTTGTTCCTGAATTAAAATGGGAAGACCTATTTTGGATGCCATATTTAGTGTAGGACCACTTGCATAACCTCCAACCCCTACTGCTACATCCGGATTAAATTCTTTAATTATTTTACGTGCTAATCGTTGGCTTTTAAAAAGTAAGTATAGTACTTTTATATTTTTCCAAAGTTTTTTTCGATTAAATCCCATAATGGGAAGTCCTTTTATGGGATAACCTGCATCAGGAACACGTTGCATTTCCATTTTCCCTAAAGCTCCTACAAAGAGCAAGTCTGCCGAAGGGCATAGCTCTTTTATTGCATTAGCTATTGCTATTGCCGGAAAGATGTGTCCTCCTGTTCCTCCTCCACAAATAATTATCTTAATCTTCTCTTCCATCTGTTTTTCTTCTAATCTGTTCATCGATGTTCATTGTGGGGCTATTTCTAGGATGTTGTGTTCCTCAACCTTTTGTTCGTTTTTCTTCTGTAAAACCTCCTCTTCTTCCTTGTCTATATCTTCTTGTTCTTTTCTCTGCGCATATCTGCTTACACTTAGAATAATGCCGATATAAGCGCTATTAATAATAGTGCTTGTCCCCCCTTTACTTATCAGTGGAAGAGGTTGTCCGGTTACGGGTATTAAATCTACTGCAACCATCATATTTATCAAAGCCTGGGTAACCAGCATTAATGCTACCCCTATAATCATTAAGGCAGGGAAGGGATGTTTGCATTTGTTGGCTATTCTTCCGACTCGAATTAATAACCACAAGTAAAGGAGTACAACCCCTCCGGCTCCTAGGATAAGTCCAAATTCTTCAATGATAATAGCATATATAAAATCCGAGAAGGCCTGGCTAAGGAAATCTCTTTGTATTGAGTTGCCTGGTCCTTTACCAACAAAATGACTTGATGCTATGGCAATGTTTGCGTGAGCTATTTGCGCATCTTTATCAAGGTCAAATTGTTCTGGTGGTATTATTTCTGTGCTCATAAAGTTTTCGACTCTACTTTTCCAAGTGGTTAGTCTGTGTAACAAAGGCAAATCGGTATCTGATGGAACCAGATATAATGCACCTAAAAAAAGTGTACAGACTAAAACACCTGTTCCTGTAATCTTTAGGAGTATTTTACTAGATAATCTTCCAACTATGAGCATTAAGTAAGCGACAAAAGCAATTAGAACAGCTGTTGAAAGATTTTCAGGAGCAATTAGACTAATAATAGGAATAACTATTATGGCTATGTATTTGAAGGCCTTTTTTCCGGGGATGTCATTTTCCCCTCTGTATCGAGCTAAAAAATAGGCTGTTAGGATTATAACGGACATTTTAGCCAATTCGGATGGTTGGAATTGAAACCCAAAGATGCTCATCCATCTTGAGGCTCCATTAATGCGCTCTCCTGTTATTAAACCAATGGTGATAACTGCTAATAGCAAGATTATCGAGAGGGGCCATAAGGTAAAACCGATGGTTTTAATGCCTTTACAGGAAAAATGCTGAAAAAGAATGACGACGGCTAATCCTATGGCTAGCATGGTTACATGTTGTCTGATGGGTAGCCAGTGATTCCCACTTTCATAGGTCAATGTACTAGCCGCACTAAATACTTCAATGATTGAAATGACACATAACAGCCCATATATTATCCAGATTACCGGATCCCCTTTGAATATTTTTTTCAATAAATCCATTTTAACTTTGTATTATAAATTTAATACTGCTTTCTTAAATTGATTGCCTCGATCTTCGTAGCTCGTAAATAAATCAAACGAAGCACAAGCAGGACTCAGTAAAACCGTTTCTCCTTTTTTTGCTAAGTTATAGGCTTCAAATACAGCTTTTTGCATACTATCAACATCTGCAGTTGGTAAATCTAAATTGTCAAAAGAACGATGTAGTTTTTCATTATCTTTCCCTAAAAAAATAAGTCCGGAAGCTTTCTCTTCTATTAATGGTTTTATTTCTTCATAATTATTTCCTTTATCTACTCCTCCCAATATTAGTATGATTCTTGAATTTATACTATTTAATGCATACCAGCAAGCGTTTATATTAGTCGCTTTGGAATCATTGATGTAATCAACCCCTCGGATGCTGGCAACATACTCTAATCGATGTTCAACCCCTTTGAAATCGGATAAAGCTTTGCGTATTTTTTCATTTGTAATGCCCGAAATTTTAGCTGATATTCCTGCTGCAAGGGAATTATAAAGATTATGTTTTCCGGTAAGTGCTAATTTTTCCTGTTCCATATTGAATTCTATGGGTTCAGTGAAAATAATTTTATTATTTTCTACATACCCAACAGAGTTTTGTTGTTTTCTTTCAGAAAAAGGATATAAGTGAGCTAGCATATTATATTTGCCAAGTTCCTTATTTATGATTGGATCTTCACTCCAAAAAACAAATGAATCTTCCGGTGTTTGATTTTGTGTTATTCTAAATTTAGCATCAACATATTGCTGCATATTGTTATTGTATCGATTTAAATGGTCAGGGGTTATATTTAATAATACAGCAATGTTAGCTCTAAATTCATACATATTATCTAACTGAAAAGAACTAAGTTCAATAATGTAGTAGTCGTGTTTTTCAGTAGCAACTTGTAGAGCAAAACTTTTTCCTATATTGCCGGCTAATCCTACATTTAACCCTGCATCCTTAAAGATATGGTAGATCAGACTAGTTGTTGTGGTTTTTCCATTTGATCCGGTAACACAAATCATTTTAGCCTTTGTATATCTTCCCGCAAATTCTATCTCTGAAATTATAGGGATTCCCCTGTTTCTGAGTTCTTCGATAATAGGAAGGTTGTTTGGGATGCCGGGGCTTTTTATGATTTCATCCGCATTTAATATATTAGACAGGGTGTGATGACCTTCTTCCCAAGAAATATGATAAGAGTTCAAAAGATTCTTGTAATCCTCTTTAATAAAAGAGCTGTCAGAAATAAACGTATCAAAGCCTTTAGTTTGAGACAATACAGCAGCACCACAACCGCTTTCCCCTGCTCCTAATATGACTATTCTTTTTGACATACTTATTATCTTATCTTTAATGTTATTATTGTTATGGCGGCCAATATAATTGTAATGATCCAAAAACGTATGGTTATTTTAGCTTCGTGAAAAACTTTTGCCGGCTTGGTGAATTTATAAGTGCAAGCAGGATCTAGTTGAGCTAATGTTGTTCTAAAATGATCGTGGATAGGAGTGCGTTTGAATATGCGTTGTTTAACTCCATCTTTTTTTCCTTTCTTAAAATATCTAACTTGTAGAATAACCGATAAACTCTCTACTAAAAATATTCCACATAATATTGGAATAAGTAACTCTTTTCTTATGATAATGGCCAGTACGGCAATTATTCCTCCTATAGTTAAGCTTCCGGTGTCGCCCATGAATATTTGTGCCGGGTATGCGTTATACCAAAGAAATCCAATTAAAGCTCCAATAAAGGCGCTAATGAATATTACCAGTTCTTCACTACCGGGTATAAACATAATATTTAAGTATTGGGCAAATTCAACGTGACTGGAAACATAGGCTAATATGCCCAATGTCAATCCAATTATAGCTGAATTACCAGCAGCCATACCATCCATGCCATCATTTAGGTTAGCTCCGTTGGATACGGCTGTAATCACAAATATGGCTACTAGAACAAAAACAATCCATCCTGCTGCTTGTGAATATTTGCCAAAGAAAGACACGAAGTCGGCATAGTCTAAGTTATTGGATTTAAAGAATGGAATAGTTGTTTTTGTTGATTTTACCAAATCTTTGGAATGGACAATTTCAATGGAGTTATTTTTAGAAGGAATTTCAATATTCTCTCTAATTACTACATCAGGACTTAAATATAGAGTAAGTCCAACAATTAAGCCCAATCCTACTTGTCCTATGATTTTGAACTTTCCATGAAGTCCATCTTTACTTTTTCTGAAGATTTTTATGTAATCGTCAATGAAACCTAAAGTCCCCAACCATACAGTAGTAATAAGCATTAAGATCATATAAATGTTATGCAGCTTGCCTAATAGCAGGGAAGGAATCAGTATGGAAACTATTATGATTACTCCTCCCATACTGGGAACGCCTATTTTATCCACTCCAAAAGGATCTATTTTTTGATCGCGTTGTATTTCCGTAATTTGTTTTTTCTTTAATAGGTTTATGAATTTATCTCCCCAAATTGTGGAAATAAGGAGAGCGATAATGATGGCCATTAAAGCCCGGAATGAAACATAGCTAAACATCCGAGCTCCCGGAAAATCAAATTGTTCTAACCAATTAAATAAATAATACAACATTCTCTTTTATTTAGGATTAAATATAGCGTTAATTTCCTCTTTATCGTCAAAATGGTGTCGTATGCCTTTAATTTCTTGATACGTTTCATGCCCTTTACCCGCAATGAGAATAATGTCATTGGGTTGGGCAAGGAAGGAGGCAGTCCGTATGGCTTCTCTGCGATTAATAATGCAAAGGGTCTTCTCCCTGTCCGAAGGAGTTAATCCTTGTAGCATATCTTCTGCTATTGTTTGTGGATCTTCAAAGCGTGGGTTATCCGAGGTAATGATAATCTTATCGCTTCTTTTTGCTGCTTCCTGTGCCATAAGCGGTCTTTTTCCTTTATCTCTGTTTCCACCGGCTCCTATTACGGTTATGATTTTCCCCTGATTCATTAAAATGTCTTGAATCGTTTTTAATACATTGGCAAGTGCATCGGGTGTATGGGCATAATCCACTATGGCTATTTTATTATCTTTGGAATGTATCGTTTCAAAACGGCCTGATGCCGGCTTTAATGTGCTTAAAGCAATTAATACATTCTCCTCTTTTTGCTCAAGTAACATGGCCGTAGCGTATGCGGCTAGCATATTATAGGCATTGAATTCTCCACTAAAACGAACCATTATTTCTCTTCCGTTTAGGTGTAATAACATTCCTTCAAAATGGGACTCTATTATCTTAGCTTTGAATTCACTTAATTTTCGTAATGAATAGGTGTATACTTTGGCTTTGGTTTGTTGAACCATAACCTTTCCATTTTTATCATCTATGTTTGTAAGAGCAAAAGAGGTATTTGGTAGAGAATCAAAAAAAGACTGTTTTACCTTTAAATAATTTTTAAATGTTTTGTGATAGTCTAAATGATCTCTTGTAATGTTGGTAAATATGGCTCCTGTAAAGTGAACTCCGGAAATTCTTTTTTGATCAATGGCATGAGAACTGACCTCCATAAAAACATATTGACATCCGGAGACTACCATTTCATGCAATAGTTTATTTAGGGTGATTGAATCGGGAGTAGTATGTGTGGCTTCCGTTTTTTTTAGATGTATATAGTTGCATACCGTTGATAATAAGCCTGTTTTATACCCTAATTTTATAAATAAATCATATAGAAGTGTTGCTGTAGTGGTCTTCCCATTAGTCCCTGTAACCCCTATGAGTTTTATTTTTTTTGAGGGATAATCATAAAATGAGGAGGCTATAAGACCCATGGCTTCAGTGCTATTCTCAACTTGAATATAGGTGATGTCGGAGTTAATCTTCTTAGGTAAAACTTCACAAATAATAGCACTTGCCCCTTTTTCAATAGCAGAAGTTATAAATGAGTGTCCATCTGTTGTGGTCCCTTTTATTGCAATGAAAAGAGTGTTTTTTTGAACTTTCCTTGAATCGAGTTCAATAGTGGCAATATTTAGATCCAGGAGACCGAGTATCCGTTTTACTCTTAAGTCTTTTATGATTTCATTTAATTGCATGGCGAATGGCATTAGTTCAGTTTTAAACTGATGGTTTGACCTTTTTTGAAGCTTGAACCGGCATTGATGGATTGCCAAGTAATATGTCCAACACCTGATAATCTGACTTGTAATCCTAATTGTTCCAGTAAGAAAACAGCATCTTTTGCCCCCATTCCTTTTACATTAGGTACTTTATTGTTTTGTATTTCTTTGTTTTCTAAAGATGCTAAAGTCGGCTCTGTTTTTGCTGATCCCCATATCTTTTTCTTTTTGTCGGATATAAAATCTCTTTTCGTTTGAATGTCCAGTTCATTTAAGACATAAAGGGCCTGCATCATTTCTCCTTTTTTTATGTTGGGCATTATAATGCTACTGCTGTCTTTTGCTTGCAAAATATCAAATTTCAAATCTTTGGCATAGACTCTTTCTGCAATTTTTTTAAATACGGGACCGCACATATTCGCAGCAAATGATCCGGGACCTGATCGTTGAATGGAGATCATACAGCTATACTTAGGATTATCGGCAGGGAAATAACCACAAAAGTTCATGTTATAATCTATAACACCACTTCTATACCCTTTTTTCCCTTTTGATATTTGTGCTGTTCCTGTTTTTCCGGCAATAGGAAAATGGTTAGATCGAGCCGGTTTACCTGTTCCGTCAGCAACGACGAGTTTTAATAATTCCTGTATTTGTTTTATGGTTTTAGCTGAGGCTATGGATGGATTCATTACTTTTGTATTATACTCCTCAATGACTTTTCCATCTTTGGTCGCTGCCGTTACTAGCCGTGGTCTCATCAATTTTCCATTATTGGCAATCGCATTGTAAAAGTTCAAGATGTTCAATGGAGGAAATTGAGTTTCATAACCTATGCTCATCCAAGGGAGAGTTGTTCCTACAAACTCTCCTTTCCCGGGGTTCTTTATATAAGGAACTCCTTCCCCCTCAATTTGTAGTTTTAAAGGTTCTGTCAGACCAAGACGTTTTAATCCATCAAAGAATTTTTGCTTATTGTCTTGGTATGCTCTGTCTATAGGGAGAGATATCCCTATGTTAGAGGAATATTTAAAAGCCTCAGCTATGGATATTGTGCCATATCCCCCTCGATGGTGATTATGGTCTTTCATTAGTCGTCCATGCATGGGATAAACTCCATTGCCTGTTTTTACAGAATCATTAATATTGACCTTTCCATCTTCTATAGCTACCATTAATGAAGCGGTTTTAAAAACAGAACCGGGTTCATACATATCACTGATGGCATTGTTTTGCATCTCGTAAAATTTACCGTCCCTTCCTCTGGACATATTTACGATTGCTTTTATATCTCCGGTTTTAACCTCCATTAAAATGGCTACACCGGAATTGGCGTTTACCTCATATAATTTGTCTACCAATGCCTTCTCACAAATATCTTGCATGTCCACATCCAGTGTGGTAAGGATGTCACAGCCGTCAATTGCCGGTGTGTCAACAATGTCGATATATCTGTTACGCACTTTCTGTCGATGAACAATTCCCGGATTACCTCTTAGTAAACTATCGTAAGCTCTTTCTATCCCGTTTTTTGCAATCTTGGGGTTTTCTAAGAAGACATCACCTAATGTCCTTTGAGCTAAAGTACCAAAAGGACGTTTCCGTTGATTTTTATATTCTTTTACATGAAAGCCCCCGGTATAACTTCTCAGATTAAAAACTGGAAGTGCTTTAACTTCTTTATATTGTATATAAGAGATTGGCTTAGGGTAGAGAAGAAAGTTCTGGCTATTGATTTTTCGACCTTGTAAAATCCTGTTTTTGTAAAAACTAATACTTTTATCAGGTAATATTTTATGCATTCCTTGCGCGATCTCGTTTAAGTGAACCATGAGCAAAGAGTCGCTTCCTGTACTTTTACAAGTCTTAAAGTCCATGTAAATTCGATATTCAGGTAATGAGCTTGCCATTAATTTACCATCGGCTGAAAGAATATTCCCTCGATTGGGATTGATTATTACGTTTTCTCTTTCTAAGCGTTTTGCAACACTCTCCCAGTAATTTCGCTCAAAAAACATAATAACCGCGGCTTTTATCAGGATGCCGATGCCTATTAAAATCATAATCAGAACGATTAT
>CAZFXK010000022.1:15077-28764 GCA_964522975.1 uncultured Bacteroides sp.
CAAGAGTAGCGGTTGCTAATGTAGATTATGATGAAAATTACTATAAGAATAAAGAGTCCGGCCTGTTTTTTCAAAAAACTGTCTGCCAGAATATCCCCTCCGATGAAAGATTTCCAAAATCTTCTGGGTTTCTCTTCTGCCTTTTTTTCGTTTCTCATATGCTTAAAGTTATTTTTTTTCAGCAACTCTTAATTTTGCACTTCTAGCTCTTGGATTCAATTTGATCTCTTCTTCAGTTGGTACTATGACTCGTCCTGTTATTACTTCATAAGGAGAAATGACATTCCCGTAAAAATCTTTTTCAACTATCCCTTTGACATTTCCGGATTTCATAATGTTCTTTACCATCCGATCCTCTAATGAATGATAGGTGATAATGACTAATCGCCCTCCCTTTTTGAGGAGTTGCTCTGATGAAGATAACATTTCCTCTAATGCCAACAACTCTTCATTAACTTCTATGCGTAACGCTTGAAACACCTTGGCCAAATCTTTTTGAAGACGATTCGTGCGGAATAATGGAGAGATTAACTCAATGAAGAATTCTATGGAATCTATTTGTCTTTCCGATCTTTTTTTAACAATAGTAGAGGCTATCTTACGGCTGTTCTTTAGTTCACCGTATCTATAAAATAGATCGGATAACTCATCTTCTCCATAGGTGTTTAAAATCTCTTCAGCAGTTCTTTGGGCTTTTTGATTCATTCGCATATCAAGTTTTCCTCCTAGTCTAAAGGAAAAACCTCTCTCTTTTTCGTCAAAATGGTGAGAGGAAACACCTAAATCAGCTAATATACCATCAACTTGAGTAATTTGATGGTATTGCAGAAAATTTTGTATATATCTAAAATTGCTTTGAATAAAAGTAAAGCGAGGATCCGAGATACTGTTTCTTTCTGCTTCAGCATCCTGGTCAAAACCATACAAATGTCCATGGCAATTTAAGTGATCGATAATCCCTTTGGAGTGTCCACCACCGCCAAAAGTTGCATCAACATAAATGCCCTCGGGTTTGATGTTTAGTCCCTCAATGCTCTCTTTGTATAGAACAGGAATATGATATGTCTCATTTGCTTCCTTCATATTCTCCATCTTCGCATTTATTGTTTTCCATTAATTTTTCAATAGCCATGCCAAAATCCTCCGGTGACATAAACGGTTTTTCTGTTTCTTTAGAAGTCCAGATTTCAATTTTTTCATCCATTCCTATAAAACGAACCTCATTTTCAATTGATGCCAACTGAAGATATCTCTTTGGAATTAATATTCTGCCGTTGGCATCTAAAGTGAGTATTTCAACATCACTAACAAATTGTCGAAAAACCAATTGATGATTGGCATTCCATTTATTTAGGCGTTGCTTTAGTTCTTCCAACTCTCTATTCCAAATATCTTCCGGATACAAAACCAAACAATCTTGAAAAATGTCTTTTCTTAAAATAAGAGTTCCATCCGTTATTTTTTTTCTGAAAAATACAGGGATGAAAACTCTTCCTTTTGCATCAATTTTAGCCTCTATGTTACCTAAAAATCTCATGGCTTAACACCTTAATATATAGTAAGGGGTAAAATTACACAATTCCCCACAAATCTCCACCTTTTACCACTAAATATTTTCAATAAGTTTTCAACAGTTTTTATTCTTCATTGTGTTTTTTTTGAGGTAGCGGTTTTTTGACTTGAAGCTTTTTCAAAATTATGTCTTTTGTAAAATGTTTACTGCAAATAAATGTTCTTTTCAAGAAAGAAGTGACTGAGTAGAATCATTATTTCAATAATAATTCTATGTAATTTAAAAAGATAGTTTAATTTTGCTACTAAACTATGAGTTCAAAAAAGGATGAGTGAAGATTCTTTATTTTTAATTGATGTAGACGGCATATTACAAGATAAAGCTTCTGGGTATTATAGATACATCCCTAAATGTCTTGTTTCTTATTTAAAAAAGATAGTTCATCAAGATGAATTAAATGAGTTTTTAAAAGAAGTATCTAATTTGGAAGGCGTTCCTTTTCTGGAAGCATGCGTCTCTTTTTTAGGAATGGATCTTCAAGTTGAAGGATTGGAAAATATACCGAAAGATAGACTCTATACTTTTGTGTCAAACCATCCTTTAGGAGGACAAGATGGTGTTGCGTTAGGTTATATCATTGGAAAGAAGTTTGACGGGAAAGTGAAATATTTGATAAATGATTTGTTGATGAATTTAAGAGGATTAGCTCCTTTAGGTATTCCTATCAATAAAACAGGAAAGCAATCTCGTGATTTTCCTAGAATGGTTGAGGCTGGTTTTGATTCAGATAATCAGTTAATTATGTTTCCGTCCGGAATTTGCTCAAGGCGCATTGATGGTAAAATACAAGATTTGCCTTGGTCTAAAACTTTCATCACTAAAAGTGTTCAGACTAAGCGCGATATTGTTCCAATCCATTTTGGGGGAAGAAATTCCGATTTCTTCTATAATTTATCCAGTATTTGTAAGTTTTTCGGCATTAAATTTAATATTGCAATGCTTTATTTAGCAGATGAAATGTTGAAAAATAGGAATAAATCTTTCCGCGTGGTTTTTGGAAAACCCATATCTTGGGAAGTGTTTGACTCCAGTAAGAAACCTCAGGAGTGGGCACAAGAGGTGAGAGAGAGTGTGTACCAGTTAGATAAAGTATAAAAGCAGGTGTAAAAAGATGGAAGATATTATACAGCCAATAGATACGAAGTTAATATTAAGCGAGTTAACTGAAAATAAGCGCTTGCGCATGACTAATCGTAGTCAAAATGATATTTATATCATTACAGCTGAAAATTCACCTCATACAATGAAAGAAATTGGGCGCTTGCGTGAACTTGCTTTTCGTGCCGCAGGAGGTGGCACGGGTAAAGCTTATGATATAGATGAGTATGATACCATGGAAGATGGATACAAACAACTCATTGTGTGGGATCCTGAGAATAAACAGATTATTGGAGGATATCGTTATTTATTGGGAACTGATGTGCAAATTGACGAAGAGGGGATTCCAAGATTGGCTACTTCACATATGTTTAAGTTTTCTGATCAATTCATTCAATACTATCTGCCTAGAACCATTGAACTAGGGCGTTCTTTTGTAGCCTTGGAATATCAATCCACCCGGGCGGGGAGTAAAGCTATTTTTGCTCTTGATAATTTATGGGATGGTTTGGGGGCATTGACAGTCATTATGCCTGATGTAAAATATTTCTTTGGTAAAGTAACCATGTATCCCAGTTATCATCCTAAGGGAAGAGATATGATTCTTTATTTCCTGAAGAAACATTTTGAAGATAAAGAGTGTTTGATTTATCCTATAAATCCTTTAGCTATTAAAGAAAATGAGAAGGAATTAGAGGCTCTTTTTAATAAAGATAATTTTAAAGAGGATTATAAAATACTGAATTCAGAAATTCGAAAGTTGGGATATAATATTCCTCCACTGGTCAATGCTTATATGAGTCTAAGTCCCACTATGCGTATGTTTGGTACGGCTATCAATGATGTCTTTGGCAATGTTGAGGAAACAGGTATTTTGATAGCTGTGGATGAAATATTGGAAGAGAAAAAACTACGCCATATTGAATCGTTTATCAAAAAAAACCCAAAAAATTTTGAAATACAATCATCAAATAAAATGGCTTGCACTATCTTAAAGAAGAGAAAAGAATAAAAGATATTCTTTTATTCTTTTGATGGGAGGGGCTTATCAGATAGTAGGTAAGGAGGTTCCATTAATTTTTTGATATAAATCTAAAGCGAATACATCAGTCATACCCGAAATATAATCTAATATTGCTTGTATACGTCCAAAAATAGAGGGAGCATAAACGTCATATTGTTTAGATATCCGATTAATAAGTAATTTTGAATAGGCCTTCTCCGGGTTTATGACAGCTTCAATCATTAAATCTAGCAACGTGGAGATAATCTTAAATCCTGCAATTTCAATATCTACTACATCCTGTGAATTATATATTTTATTTTGTGCAATCTTGCTACATTCTTTATAAGCATTTAGGGGCCTTTCAGCAATAGCTTGTATAATAGGTGAATCATAATCTCCTTGTAGTATTTTTTCTTCATTTTCAACAAAGGATTTTACGCATTCTTGAATTAATAGTCCAATTACAGATGAGCGAAGATAGGCTATTTGTTCGTTTTTATCTGTGACAAACTTAAAATGGAATTTCATTTTAGACTGTCTTTCCGGAGGGAAAAAATTAAGTAGAAGTTCTTGTGTTTTTTCTAATGATAAGATCTTCAATTTGTAAGCATCTTCTATGTCCATAATTTGATAGCAAATATCATCCGCAGCCTCTACCAAAAAGACTAAAGGATGCCGTGCATAGTGTATGGGAGAATCACTTCGTTTTTTTATTTGTAATTTTTCAGATATACGTTGGTAGCTATCAATTTCCGTATTGAAAAATCCAAATTTTTGTTTCTTTGAAGAGCGTGAAGTGTGTGGATATTTTACTATGGCGGCTAGGGTGGAATAAGTCATCACAAATCCACCTTCTCTCCTTCCTTTGAATTGATGAGTTAATAATCTGAATGCATTGGCATTTCCTTCAAAGTGAGTAAGGTCTTGCCATTCTTCATCTGACACTAGGTTTTTTATGTATTGTCCCGCCCCTTCTGAAAAGTAAGTAGCGATGGCTTTTTCTCCGGAATGTCCAAAAGGAGGGTTTCCTAGATCGTGTGCTAAACAAGCTGCTGAAACAATACTTCCGATTTCGGGTAACAAAGTGCTTTCTAAAGCAGGTGTTTTATGAATGAGTTCTTTTGCTACATCACTCCCAAGTGACCTTCCCACACAAGAAACCTCTAAACTGTGAGTAAGCCTGTTGTGTACAAAAATGCTACCCGGAAGAGGAAAGACCTGCGTTTTATTTTGCAATCGTCTAAAAGGGGCAGAAAAAATCAGTCGGTCAAAATCTCGTTGAAATTCAGAACGATTCTCTTTATCCTTTTTAGCATAGTTTTCTAAACCAAATCGTGTAGTAGATAAAAGATGATTCCAGTCCATAAGTTCTATTTTAGTTTATTTTATTCAATTTAAGAGGGATATAGTTTTAGTTATTTAACGGCAAAGCTATGTGTAATTGAGTCAAATTGTCTATTTTCGTCATTAAATATAAAAATAAGTATTCATTATGAAAATAAAAGTCATAAATAAGTCTTCACATTCTTTACCTCAATATGAAACGGAGCTATCTGCCGGTATGGATATTCGGGCAAACATACCGGAGTCCATAACCTTAGAGCCTATGGATCGATGTTTGGTTCCTACAGGTTTGTATTTTTCTTTGCCGAAAGGTTATGAGGCCCAAATTAGGCCTCGTAGTGGTTTGGCTATCAAAAAAGGCATTACGGTACTGAACACTCCGGGTACAATTGATGCGGATTATCGGGGGGAATTATGTGTTATTTTAATTAATCTTTCCAAAGAGACTTTTATTATTAATAATGGAGATCGTATTGCACAAATGGTAATTTCAGCTCATGAACAGCCCGAATGGGAATTAGTAGAGGGTCTTGATAAAACGACAAGAGGTGAAGGAGGATTTGGACATACCGGTAATCAATGATATAATGAAAAAAAAACCAATTTCTATTTTTTTGTTGATTTCTCTTTTTCTGTTTTTCTCTTCATTTAAAAGTGTTACACAAGATGAGGATTCTTTGGCAGTCAATTCTTTTAGTGTACTTCAGAAACATAATTACTTTTATTTAGAAGGACTAAATCAAAAATTTAAGGGGAGTTATGATGCTGCGTATGATTTGTTTACCTATAGTTTAGTAGTCGATGAGCAGCCAACCGCACTTTATGAGCTAGCTATGCTGGAAGTTAGGATGGGAGATATGGAGAGTGCTGTTGACAAATTGGAGAAGGCTGTGGTTATGGATTCTACAAATTATTGGTATGCACAGAGTCTGGTGGGCCTTTATCAGCAACTGGATAGACGAGAAGATGCACTTGCTCTGACTGAACGTATGGTGGAATGGTTTCCTACAAAGGTGGAAGTGTTGTTTGCTCTCTTAGATTTATATAATCAGATTGAAGATTCTGATAATATGCTTCAAGTTCTTGATCGGATAGAGGAGAAAATGGGAAAATCTGAGCAGCTGAGTATGGAGAAGTTCCGACTTTATCTGCATTTTGAAGAAGAAGATAAAGCCTTAGAAGAGATAAAAGAGCTTGTAGCAGAGTATCCTAATGATTTACGTTATTATGTGTTGCTTGGTGATGTACTTATGCAGTTAGAGAGAAAAGAAGAGGCCTACAAAATATATCAAGAAGTTCTTCAAGAAGAGCCGGATAATGTTATGGCTTTACTTTCTATGGCTTCCTATTATGAAAAAATGGAGGATTATGAGCAGTATGAAAAACAATTAGATTATCTGTTAGCAACTAAGAATGTCTTACCGGAAATAAAAATCAGCATCTTGCGGATGATAATTTCAAAAGGGGACACCACTGAGTCAGATAGCTTAAATATAACTAATCGTTTTCATAAAGCATTATCTGCTGATGAGGAGGATGAGCAGGTTTCTCTCTTCTATGCCCAATATTTATTAAGTAAGAAAAACAATAAAGCAGCGAAACCATTACTGGAGAAGGTCGTGGATTTGAATCCCGTTAATAAGACTGCTCGCTTGATGTTATTAAGCATCGTTGCACAAGAAAACGATTTTGAGGGTATCATTAAGGTCTGTGAACCCGGTATAATAGCTACTCCTGAGGCTATAGAATTTTACTTTTATCTAGCCATTGCTTATAATCAAGTAGGAAGGTTTGAAGAAACAATAGAGGTTTGTAAAAAAGCATTGGAAAGGGTGGATGACAATACAGCGAAAGAAGTAATCTCCGATTTTTATGCAATAATGGGGGATGTGTATCATCAACAAAACAAGAAAGAAGAATCGTATGCTGCTTATGACTCCGCTTTAGTCCATAATGCAAATAATATGGGAGTGCTGAATAATTATGCTTATTTTCTGTCGGAAGAAAATAAGCATTTAGATCAGGCCAAAGATATGAGCTATAAAACGATAAAGGCTGAGCCTAAGAACTCCACTTATTTAGATACCTATGCTTGGATACTCTTTCTGAAAGGAAATTATGCTGAGGCTAAGATTTATATTGATGATGCGTTGAAGAATGGGGGTGATGAAAGCGAAGTGATTGTTGAGCATAGTGGAGATATCTACTATTTAAATGGTGAAAAAGAAAGAGCTCTTGAGTTATGGGTTCAAGCTAAAGAGTTAGGAGGAGACTCTAAGCTTTTACACAAGAAAATTAAAAAGAAAAAATATTATGCTAAATGATTAAATCGAAGTCTGTTTTAGCTTATTTTTTTATGTGTTTGTTTTTCTTCGCATCTTGTGGTACAACAAAGCTGTCGTTTTCTCCATTACAGATAAGAGAAGCACCTTCTTTATCCTCTAGGGTAGAAACCTTCTATTGGGATGAGACGACAAAACAAAAGCAAAAAGCTAAAGGAACCTTGAGATGGGTGAAAAAGGAAGGCATACATCTCTCTTTTAGAGTGCCGTTTGTTCAATCTGAGGCAATACGGGTTGTGTTTACTCCTAATAAGATTTGTTTATTTAATCGTTTAGAAAAGGAATATATAGAATTAAGCTTTAATAAATTAAAAAATAAATTTCCACAGCTTCTAAGCTTTCATCAGTTAGAGGAAGAGTTATATCAAACCATTCAATCAAAAGGTAAAGGTAGATTAAAGGGTAGTCAATTAGGAATTTCTCTTTTTAATGAATACGATTTATTCATAGATCGAATAAATTTAGAGCCTGTCCAATTGTATGACACTAAAGTCCCCAAAAGTTATAAGTGGGTAGATGAGGATTTCTTTCTTAATCAAATAATTTATGAGTAAGCGTACGTTTATTATAGTATTGTTTTGTGTTTTTTCTATCCCTTCGCTAGTTGGACAGACTAGTGATTTCATTAAAGAGCTGGAGAAACAACGAAAACTGATTCAACAACAGATTCAAGAAACGGAAAGCTTGCTGCAAACTACAAAAAAAGATGTGGGCGGACAGCTGAATAGTTTGGCTACTTTGACTGGCCAGATTGAAGAACGTAAACGTTTGGTTTTGCAATTAAATGCTGATGTTGAGGCGATGGACAAAGAGATTGCTTCATTGAATAACCAACTGATAGAGTTGGAGAATGACTTAAAGATGAAGAAAGATCAATATGCTCTTTCTGTACGCTATCTTCACCGGAACAGGACTATACAAGATAAATTAATGTTTGTTTTTTCTGCTAAGACACTTTCTCAAACGTATCGGAGGATGCGTTATGTAAAAGAATACGGAATGTACCAGCAAAAACAGGGGGAAGATATAGTTGATAAACAGCAAGAAATAAGTAAAAAAAAGTTAGACGTAGAGAGATCTCGTCAGACTAAAAAAGCTTTGATTACTGCCCGTGAAGAAGAGATGGATAAGTTGAAAAATCAAGAAAAACAGAAACGTACTTTAGTGGGTAGTTTACAGCGAAAGCAGAAAGACCTACAACGAGAAATAAATAAAAAACGACAAGAAGCGAATAAATTAAATGCTCGGATTGATAAGCTGATAGAGGAAGAGATGGCTAAAGCTCAACGTTTAGCAGAGGCTGAACGCAGGGAAACAGCCAAAGAGAAGGGAGAAGTCATTGAGAAAACTCCAATGGGCAAATTTATGATGACACCGGCTGATCAAAAACTATCGGGAAGTTTTGTAAATAATCGGGGTAAATTACCTGTTCCTATATCTACACCTTATATTATAGTAAGTCGTTATGGACAATATAATGTGGAAGGATTGCGCAATGTGAAACTGGATAATAAAGGAATCGATATCCAAGGGCAACCCGGAGCCAATGCTTTATCTATTTTTAATGGAAAAGTGGCGGCTGTCTTTGAATTTAATGGTTTGTTCAACATTCTTGTACGCCACGGAAATTATATCTCCGTATACTGTAATCTTACGGAGGCTTATGTGAAATCCGGAGAACAAGTAACAACGAAACAAAGATTAGGTAAGATCTATTCTGACGCAAGTGATAATAATCGTACGGTTCTTCATTTTCAATTACGTAAAGAAACGGTTAAACTGAATCCGGAACTTTGGATTGCCCGTTAGTAAGTATTTTATAGTTCTCGTTTTTTGGTTTAACCAAAGCCATTTCTTTATTGATAGGCTCCTGTTTTGTCGGTCCCAGACCGACAAGGTATTTAACCTAGACCTATGCCTGTTCGGTCTGGGTTAAACTTGTGTCAGATCCGGGACCGACTTATTTCAATAATTAGGTGTGTCTTATCCTGCAAGAGTAAAGCTGGGTTTTGTTTGATAAAGTTCTTTTGTGATAGAACTGATAGGCTAATCCGTTTCCATAGATAAATCTATTTTGCAGGATAATATTCGCCTCTTTAAGAAGAATCATGTTACTATGCACTTTTCTTAAATTGCAGGTAGTAGAGGAGGTGACTTTGCCGAACTTCGTGCCTATTTAGTTTCTAAACTAATGTGGAATCCTGATATAGATATGGATGCCACTATGAAGCATTTTCTAAAGGGGTATTATGGCGAGGCTGCACCTTATTTATATCAATATATCAAAATCATGGAAGGAGCATTAATTGGGAGTGGTAAAGAATTATGGATATATGATTCTCCTGTTACGCATAAAAATGGAATGTTAAAGCCAGCGTTAATGCGACGCTACAACAAATTATTTGATGATGCAGAAAGAGCTGTTGCTGATAATGATGTGTTTTTGAATCGTGTTCAGCGAACACGATTGCCAATACAATATTCTGAACTTGAAATTGCACGTACTGAAAGTGTAAAAAATATTGAAGACATTAAACAGAAGCTTGAACTATTAGAGGATCGAGCTAAGGAGTTTAATGTTCCTACACTAAATGAGCGAGGAAATTCTCCAATTGAATATTGTAAATTATACAAAGAGCGATACTTGCAGCATGATGAAAAAAATATAGCTAAAGGTGCAAAAGTTACTTATATTATACCTCCAACTGGTAAATATGCAGAAGTTGGCAAAACAGCCTTAACGGATGGACTTTTTGGTGGATCTACCTTCGTAGAGAGCTGGGTGGGTTGGGAAGGTACTGATGGTGCATTTGTTGTGGATTTAGGAGAAATAAAAACTTTCCATAGCATAGAGACTGATTTCTTACATCAGATAGGGCAATGGATTCTTTTTCCGTTAAAAGTTACCTATTCCTATTCCTCTGATGGAAAAAATTACACTTTATGGGAAGAACATAATCTTCCTGAAGATAAATCCATTTCAGTAAAGTTTCAAGGAATAAAAACGGAATCAAAACAGCCTATAAAGGCTCGCTTTCTGAAAGTGGAAATTGTAGGAACAAAGGTGTGTCCATCTTGGCATTATGGAGTAGGTCATCCTTCTTGGTTCTTCATAGACGAGGTTACCATTAAGTGATGGAATTAAAAGCTTGTTGAAATAGATGAGATGAGAATTTATAGTTATTCGACTAACATGAGTTCGATTTAAGAAAACCGGCTTACTTCATTAGAGGTAAGAGTACATTTTTTTGTTTATCTTCCTTGTTATCGTCGATATAAAGATGTATAGAAACACTCTTGTAGAGACCTTTGCACGGTAATTGAGTCTTTTCTGTCTGTTTTACATCTCTTAGATGATTGATTATTAGTGTATTATTCATTATCCAAATATAATTAAAAACACGCTAATAATCAGTTATATAAGAACTGAAAAATAGAAAAAAAATAATTTACCGTGCAAAGGTCTCTGTTCTATATTTTTATGGATATTTGCAGCTTCTTTTATAAAGGTTTCGGGGTTCCATTCCAAAATAGTTTTATACTCTGTGGTAGTCATCCCCTTAGGATTCAAAGCTTTGCTGATCCCAGACAGAAGACTTTCCTGGGTGTCTCTGATGGGATGGGTTTAGAAGAAGTCTGCGAGACATGAAAAAGTTTGTAGTGTTCGGTGTTACTTTTGGATTGAAACTCATTGAAACTTATCTTGCAGGGAGTTCCGGGTACGAATATACTTCTTCACCGTATTACGAGAAGTACGTGCCATCACAGCAATGGTTTTAAGACTCATATGGTCCTCGTACAAACGGATAATAGTCCTTAATAAAGTTATTGTGATAAAATTATTGGGCATAATCTTCTACTTTTGATTTAAGTAGCATCAAACTAACTAAATCAAACCCCATTTGGAATAATAACTTTAAGGCTATTTTAGATTACTAACCAGAGGGGCAATTTAATCTGTCTTAGGGGGCATTTGGAGCGTTTTTGAGTGGTTAGATTCAACCATTTTGCCTTGTCTTCTTTCCCCCGTATTTACTGGGGTATTTGATTCACTATTAAAAGATAAAGATTTCGAACAGCTTTTTGGGATTCTCAAAAGGAAAGGAATTTCGACTAAGATTTGACAATAGTAATTTCAGTTAATTCTTCGGACTGGTTGATATTAAAGAAAATAAAGAGAGTATCCTGTGAAAAAACAAAAAAACCTTATATTACCTACTTTAATTAACACGTTTGCATTATGCATATCTATGATATATCATGAGAAACACATTTATTATTCTATTTATCTGTTTGGCAACGTTATGCTATGGACAATCATACAAAATATTCACTGCTGACCAGGGATTATCCAGCAGTTTAATAAACAAAATATACCAAGACCGAAACGGTATGATTTGGATTGCCACCGAAGACGGTTTAAACCGTTACGATGGCGTGAAACTCTCTATTTACAGACATCAGCCAGGCAACGAGTGTTCACTGGCGAACAACTATGTACGTACCCTGTTCGAAGACAATCAAGGGCATTTGATTATAGGTACATATGTGGACTTGCAAATGTACGATCCGGGAACAGATACCTTTTCTCCATTAGTAAAACATAAAAACGGGGAAGTTTTCAAAAGTTACATCACTAACATCATACAACGTAAGAATGGAGACATCTGGGCATCAGGGAACATAATGTGCAAATTGATCATTTCCGATGGAAAGTTATTTGTAGAAAACTTAGACCTGCCTATACCCACGATATTAATAGAAAACGTCATGGAAGATAAATTAGGCAATATTTGGATAACAAGAGAAGAGGATGGAATCTACCAGATGTATATACAGAAACAAGTAACTCATTACCCCATTACAGAAAAAAAACCGTTCATTTCTATTTTTTGTGAAGATATGCAAGGAAATATTTATGGTGGAAGTCCTCAAAATGGTGTCTTTAAATTTGATAAAGCAACAAATCAGTTTATTCCTCTGTTCAATAATGAACAACAAAATTTCCCTGTTAAAGTTCTCTATCCCGTCAATCAGGATGAATTGTATATAGGTTGTGATGGAAATGGGCTTAAAATATTCAATAATAAGACCAGTCAATTATCCGACTTTCAATTTGAAAAAGGTATTTTTAAGTCCATGACATCCAAGGTACACTCTTTATTAAAAGACAAAACCGGAAACTATTGGATAGGCATCTACCAAAAAAGAGTTATAATGATTCCTTCCCTAAAAAACGAAATCAAATACTGGGGGTGTAAATCAACCTCTGAAAATATCATTGGAACCAAATGTGTAACTGCACTTTACAAAGACGACTCCGAAACAACCTATGTTGGAACAGACAGCGATGGATTATACATTATTGACAAGAACGATAGACAACAGGCGCATTTCTTTCACAGTAGCGATCCACAATCCGTACCATCCATTATTGTTGCCTTTTATGAAGATTCAGAACATAACCTCTGGATCGGTTCATATGCAAATGGAACTGCGCGAATAAATAAAAGAAATGGAAAATGTACTTATCTTCAAGATTTTGTTGATCAAAGTGGAAAAAATGTTAGAAACGTATATGCTTTTGCCGAGGACAATCAAAAACGGCTATGGATAGCCACTATGGGTAGCGGATTGTTTTATAATGACATGACAACTCATAAAGTAACTCATATTAGCTGCTTAAACAACAATTTCGGAGAACTCTGGATCTGTAGCCTTTACTATTCCCAGAAAAAAGATTGCCTCTACATCGGAACTTATAATGGGTTGTATCGCATCGATTTAGGAAAAATCGATATGCCCTCTCGGTATGCTCTGCAACAATGTATTATTTACTCTATCTATGAACATACAGACGGAAATATCTGGGCAGGGACTTCCAACGGACTGTTAAAATGGGATGAACAGCGAAATGAACTTCAGACCTACACTACAAATGATGGATTGAGTAATAATTCTGTATACGCTATAAACAGTGATGACATGGATTATTTATGGATTAGCACAGGCAATGGTATATCTAGATTCCATCCGATCACAAAAAAATCACCAATTATTATGTAAGTGATGGGCTCCAAGGCAACGAATTTAGCAAAAACGTTTCATGGAGAGACAAGCAAGGCTTCATTTGGTTTGGTGGTGTAAATGGAATCACTTATTTCAATCCTTTAGAAATTATCGGTACTAATAAAAAGTGGCACGTGCGTATCACTGATTTCTATTTGTTCGATAAGCCTGTTAGGCAAGGGATGATGTCAGGAGGAGAGATTGAGAGCTTTGCAAAAGGGTTAGTCTTTTCTTTTTCTGATTTTTCGTGTATTT
>CAZFXK010000023.1:0-18549 GCA_964522975.1 uncultured Bacteroides sp.
TTTTTCTCGGTCTGGGATCAAGCATCGCTCAGTCTGGGATCGAAGGGCAATGAGTCCCAGACAGACACCCTCTCGGTCTGGGACCTATCATAAAGTACTTCTATGGGTTTATCTCTAAGTCAAAATGCTGCTCTTTTTTTTGATCAAGATGGAGGATGACCTTAAAAAAACCAAGCAATTTGAATTAAGAAAATACAAATGTACCGGAAATGGATTTTGGATAAAATGGGGTTATTCTTTTTTATGTAAGTCCTTTTAATTTTTCAAAAAAGAGCTTGACTTAGAAAATCCAACAAGGTTTTATGATTTGTATTCGAAAAGAGAGTATCCGTTTTTTTGAATCTATTTATTACAGATGTATTGCGTATTAGTGTGATATAATATTATAAATGTAATGACAAATGATTCCTTTTGTAATATAAAAGGGATAGAAATAAGCAGTAAATTAGATGTATTGCTTTTGTTATATTACTAAAGTAAAACATAGACACTAGAATATACACACTTTATTTATTATAATTAATCAATTGATTATAAGTGGAATAGTTAGAAAATATGAAGTATTAATTTAATATTTTAATGGGGTAGGGTATTCTATTTGTGAAATATGAGAACTTAGGCTTATGTATATAATCTATAGTTCTTATTATCAATTAAATAAGCAATATATATAAAGTTATAATTTAATTATAAACAACTGAATATACAAATGTTATAACAGGATTTACAATAGTGATTAAACCGACTGTTTACTTTTGTGTTATTTCAATTCTAATTGTGATATAAATAATTTAAAATTGTGATTTTACTTTTGTAATAACTTTAATTTCTATTATATTTGTATAGTTTCTTATAAAAATAGAGAATTAAGTGTATAGCTAGATGGAAGAAATAAAAGACCGGATAAAAATAATAATGGATCGTTCTAATTTAACCTCAAGTGCTTTTGCCGAAAGCATTGGCATTCAACAATCCACTTTGTCTCATATTTTAAGCGGTAGAAACAATCCTAGTTTGGATGTAGTTATGAAAGTTTACCAAGCCTATAATGACATTTCAATTCATTGGCTTTTATATGGTGAGGGAAATATGATAGAAACAACAACAAAAGCAAATCCTTATACCGGTTCTTTATTCGATGTGGAGCCATTAAATCCGTCCGAAGATGCAACCCGGGTTGAAAATCGCAAGGAAATGGCATTAGCCTCCCCTGGAAAGAGCGATGAAAACATTATAAATCAGCGAATTAAATATATTGAAAAGCCTCCTCGTAAAATTGTTGAAATAAGAATTTTCTTTGATGACAACACCTATGAAGTCTATAAAGGTGATGTTTAATTCATTTTTTTCTGATTTCACTATTTTTGATTGTATCTTTGTACTCTGAAAACAAACACAACTTTCTTAACGTATGAATAAAATTATCTTAGATTTAGAAGTTAAGCATCGTGAGGAATTAAATGCCAATTATGTTTTGCTTAAAACTACGCATATTGATAAACTGCCCTTAATGCTTCCCGGACAATTTGCTCAATTACGTGTAGATCAAGAACCGGCTGTTATGCTTAGACGCCCCATCTCTATCAATTATGTAGATTACGATAAAAATGAGGTTTGGTTTCTTATTCAGATTGCAGGAAAAGGTACAGCAAAATTGGCTGAAACAAAAATTGGTGATACTATCAATACCATTCTTCCACTAGGCTCAACCTTTACCATACCCGAAGATATTTCTCAAATTCCATTATTAGTTGGAGGGGGTGTTGGTGTAGCTCCTTTGCTATTTTTAGGAGATGAACTTAAAAAACGTGGATTTACTCCTACTTTTTTATTAGGGGCCCGAAGTCAAAAGGATTTATTGCAATTAAATGATTTTGAAAAATTAGGACGTGTATTAACGACTACGGAAGATGGTAGCCAAGGTGAGAAAGGTTTTGTTACAAATCATAGTATCTTTAAAGAGGCTTCTTTTGATGTTATTTACACTTGTGGCCCTCGCCCTA
Organism: uncultured Bacteroides sp.; assembly: GCA_964522975.1. Lineage (GTDB taxonomy): Bacteria > Bacteroidota > Bacteroidia > Bacteroidales > Bacteroidaceae > Bacteroides_E. The sequence goes on from CAZFXK010000023.1 coordinate 2,004, forward strand.
TGATGGAGGCTGTAGCTGCATTAGCAAAACAAAAAGAGATTGAGTGTGAAGTCTCTTTAGAAAATATGATGGCTTGTGGCATAGGAGCTTGTCTGTGTTGTGTGGAAAAGACTACTAGAGGAAATGTATGTACCTGTACAGAAGGTCCCGTTTTTAATACAAGAGAGTTGTTATGGTAGATTTAAGAGTAAATATAGGTAATTTAGAGTTGAAGAATCCGGTAATGACTGCTTCAGGTACTTTTGGGTATGGAGAAGAATTTGCTGATTTCATTGATTTGAATAAACTGGGAGGAATTGTAGTTAAGGGAACTACATTGCATAAACGAGAAGGAAATCCCTATCCTCGTATGGCTGAAACTCCTTCAGGCATGCTAAATGCAGTTGGATTGCAAAATAAGGGTGTTCATTATTTTAAGGATGAAATTTATCCTAGAATCAAAGATCTAAATACATCGATTATTGTAAATGTCTCTGGATCAGCTGTAGAAGATTATGTGGAGACTGCGGAAATTCTAAATGATTTAGATAAGATACCGGGCATTGAGCTGAATATATCTTGCCCTAATGTAAAAGAAGGAGGTATGGCGTTTGGTGTTTGTCCTGATGCTGCTGCCCGAGTGATATCGTCTGTTCGTGCAGTATACGACAAGACATTAATTGTAAAACTTTCACCTAATGTTACTGATATTACTGAAATTGCACGTGTAGCAGAAGATTCTGGAGCAGATAGCATCTCATTAATCAATACGCTATTAGGTATGGCAGTTGATGCCGAAAAACGTCGTCCTGTTTTATCTACTGTAACGGGAGGGTTATCCGGACCGGCAGTAAAACCTATTGCTCTACGCATGGTATGGCAAGTATCTAAGGTAGTAAAAATACCTGTCATTGGCATGGGAGGAATCAGCAATGCCACCGATGCGATAGAATTCTTTTTAGCGGGAGCCTCTGCTGTTGAAATTGGTACGGCTAATTTTGTAGAACCGGCTATTACAATGGATATTATTCAAGAAATTGAGGAGTACTTAAAAAGACATCAATTTGAATCAATTAAAGACATTATAGGGCGACTGGAAGTATAATGTAATTTTTTATTGCTATTCGCATATAAAATGTAGCCTTATAGATGAGTTTTGATGGAGAATCCCAATTAAATGGATTCTCCATTTTTATTGGATCTTACCAGAGAAATAAGAGATAAACATATTACTGAAATGTATGAAAAGTAAGATAAATAAAAGGCAGAAAAAGAGGATTTTGTATTGAAAATACAAGTAAAAATAAAATACAAATAAAAATGAAATCATCTATTCTTTAACAGATCAGGGCGTAATTCTCGGGTTCTTTCCAATGATTGCTTTATCTCCCATTCTTTAATTTTTGCTTCGTGCCCGGATAAAAGAACATCAGGAACTTTCCATCCTTTGTATTCGGCCGGTCGTGTATAAACCGGGGCTGCTAACAAGTTATCTTGAAATGAGTCGGATAGTGCAGATTGTTCATCCGATATTACACCCGGTATTAAACGCACAATGGAATCTGCAACAACTGCAGCAGCCAATTCTCCTCCGGTCAACACATAATCCCCAATGCTTATTTCTTTAGTGACAAGATGCTCACGTATGCGATAATCTATGCCTTTGAAATGCCCACACAATAAAATTAAATTTTGTTTTAGTGAAAGTTGGTTAGCCATAGGTTGATTAAATACTTCACCATCAGGAGTAAGGAAAATAATATCATCATAGTCTCTTTTGCCTTTTAAGGTTTCAATACAACGATCAATAGGTTCCACTTTCATAACCATACCCGCAAATCCGCCAAAAGGATAATCATCTACCCTGCGATGTTTGTCTTGTGCATAATCTCTTAAATTATGGATATGAATAGTTGCAAGCCCTTTATCTTGAGCTCGTTTCATTATAGAGCAGTTAAAGAAACCTTCAATCATCTCTGGTAAAACGGTAATGATATCAATATGCATAGACGTTATTTTTGTTTTGCAAAAGTACGAATATTCAAATAGAAAGCCTATTTTTGTCTTCATAAGATTAGATATAAAAATGGATATAAAAGATAAAATTGAGAAGTTACGAAAAGAGCTTCATCAACACAATTACAACTATTACATATTAAATCAACCTGCAATATCTGACCAACAATTTGATAAACAGCTTAAGGAATTGCTGGCATTAGAAAAAGAGCATCCGGAATATGCTGACCCAAATTCTCCCACACAACGTGTTGGGAGTGATATAACGGATAAGTTTAATCAGATAAAGCATAAATATCCAATGCTCTCTTTGTCTAATACATACTCAGAAGAAGAAGTGCAGGAGTTTTATGATCGAACGAAAAAAACATTAAATGATTCTTTTGAGATATGTTGTGAATTAAAGTTTGATGGTACTTCTATTTCGTTGTTGTATGAAAAAGGACGTTTAGTTCGTGCCATAACGCGTGGTGATGGTGTTCAAGGAGATGACGTAACTACTAATGTTAAAACGATTGGTAGCATCCCTTTGGTGTTACAAGGAGACAGTTACCCCGATTCATTCGAGATACGTGGGGAGATTTTGATGCCATGGGGCGTGTTTGAAGAGCTTAACAGGGAAAAAGAGGCACGAGATGAACCTCTCTTTGCCAACCCGAGGAACGCCGCGTCTGGGACGCTTAAATTGCTTGACTCGTCAATTGTTGCATCAAGACAATTAGATGCTTATTTATATGCCCTGTTGGGAGAAGATTTGCCACACAATAATCACTACGACAATTTGATGGAGGCTAAAAAGTGGGGTTTCAAGATATCTTCTGCAACTAAACTAGCTAAGACTTTTGATGAAACCCGTGATTTTTTAAACTATTGGAATATAGAACGAAAGAATTTACCTGTAGCTACCGATGGCGTAGTGTTAAAGGTAAATAATATTGCTCAACAAGAAGATTTGGGTTATACAGCTAAATCTCCACGCTGGGCCATAGCCTATAAGTTTCAAGCGGAACAGGCTGTTACAAAGCTGGAATTAGTGACTTATCAAGTAGGACGTACGGGATCTGTTACCCCTGTGGCTAATCTGGAACCGGTGCAACTATCGGGTACGACTGTAAAAAGAGCTTCCTTGCATAACGAAGATATCATTAATAAGTTAGATTTACATATTGGAGATCAGGTGTATGTGGAAAAGGGAGGAGAAATTATACCTAAGATTACAGGGGTTAATCTCGATGCACGCGGAAAAGAATTAGGCGAAAAAGTGATTTTCATAACTCACTGTCCGGAGTGCGGAACTCCATTGGTGCGTGTAGAGGGTGAAGCTAATCATTATTGCACGAATGAATCCTCTTGTCCTCCGCAAATCAAAGGGCGTATAGAGCATTTCATAAGTCGTAAAGCTATGAATATTGATGGTTTGGGGCCTGAAACCATTGATTTATTCTATCGATTACATCTGATACATAACCCGGCAGATTTGTACACGCTTAGAAAAGAAGATATTGTAAATTTGGATCGGATGGGTGAAAAGTCGGCAACAAACATCATTCTAAGCATTGAGAAAAGTAAAGAAGTACCTTACGAACGGGTAATATATGCTTTAGGCATTCGTTTTGTAGGAGAAACTGTAGCTAAAAAATTAGCACAATCCCTATCCTCAATAGAAGAGATAGAGAAAGCATCTATAGAACAATTAAAAGAGATTGATGAAATTGGAGAAAAGATAGCAGAAAGTGTGCATCACTATTTTTTAGATGAAGCCAATCTAACTTTAGTAAATCGATTAAAGGTAGCCGGGTTGCAAATGGAGCAAGATAAAGAGACCTTGGAAGGTAAAACGGACAAGCTAGTTGGGCAGAGTATAGTGATTAGTGGAGTTTTTAAAAAACATTCCCGTAATGAATATAAAGCAATCATTGAACAACATGGAGGACGAAACGTAGGAAGTATATCTTCTAAAACTTCTTTTATTCTTGCGGGAGAAAATATGGGTCCTTCAAAATTAAAACAAGCAGAAAAAATAGGGATACCTCTTTTAACAGAAGAAGAGTTTTTGACCCTGATAATGTAACATATTTACAGTTATTCATTGTTTTTTATGATATAAATATTCTCTAAATGGAAAATATTAGTATTTTTGCAATATTAGAGATCGTATCGGAATAGACAGAAATATAATCCATGATAAAGACCAGATTGAAAGGAATGGGTGTAGCTTTGATAACCCCATTTAAAGAAGACGAAAGCATTGATATAGATGCATTAATTCGAATGGTAGATTATCAACTCCAAAATAACACCGATTTTCTTTGTGTATTGGGGACAACTGCTGAAACCCCTACACTTAGTGATGAAGAGAAGAAGTTGGTTAAAGAAACGGTTATCCAAAGAGTTAATGGCAGAATACCCATACTATTGGGTGTTGGAGGAAATAATACGCGTGCTTTAGTTAAACAATTACAAGAAGATGATTATACGGGAGTAGATGCCATTCTTTCAGTGGTTCCTTATTATAATAAGCCATCACAAGAAGGAATCTATCAGCATTATAAGGCTATCACTTCTGCGACTAAGCTTCCTATTGTTTTATATAATGTACCCGGAAGAACCGGAGTGAATATGTCTGCTGAAACAACTTTGCGCATAGCAAGAGATTTCAAGAATGTCATTGCTGTTAAAGAGGCTTCGGGGAATTTTACTCAAATGGATGACATCATTAAAAATAAACCTGACGGATTTGATGTATTATCGGGTGATGATGGGTTCACCTTTCCCTTAATTACATTAGGAGCAGTAGGAGTCATTTCGGTTATAGGAAATGCGTTTCCAAGAGAGTTTAGTAAGATGACTCGTCTTGCCTTAAAAGGAGATTATGAAAACGCCTTAACCATTCATCATAAGTTTACTGAACTTTTTAAGTTACTCTTTGTAGATGGCAATCCTGCTGGAGTAAAATGTATATTGAATGCTATGGGTATGATTGAGAATAAGCTACGTTTACCGCTTATTCCCACTCGTATAAAAACGTTTGAAGCCATTCGTAAGGTGTTGGATGAACTGAACATTAAGTGTTAGTAATAATTTAAGGTTTGGATTTGAAGCGGAGTTTATTTTCATGACTCCGTTTTTTGTTTATTAATTAGGTAGAATTTATTCAATTAGTATGGAGATAAAAAAAGTTAATTTAGTCTATTTTAGTGCAACAAATACAACTAAACAAATCCTACTCTCAATAGCTAAAGGTATTGGCTGTAATAATGTAGAAGAGTATGATATAACAATGGGGCAGGAAAATGAAGTTGATTTTGAAGAGAATGAGTTAGTTATTTTTGGTTTTCCCGTTTATGCAGGACGCATTCCAGGGCTTTCTGTGCCCGCTCTCCATAAATTTAAAGGAAGAAATACGCCGGCTATTATAGTTTGTGTGTATGGAAATAGAGATTATGATGATGCCTTACTGGAATTAAGAGATATAGTATCTGCTAATCAATTTGTTATTTTTTCTGCAGGAGCTTTTATTGGGCAACATTTCATTTTTCCCAAGACTGGCGCTAATCGTCCGGATCAATCTGATCAAAATAAAGCACAACACTTTGGTGAAATAACAAGGACGAAGTTAGAAGAGCAGTTGGATTTGCATAATCTACCTCAAATTAAAGTAAAAGGAAATTTCCCTTATAAAGAGACTAAACCCATCCCTCTGATTCCCTCAGGAAATCATAATTGTACTGTTTGTGGTAAATGTGTGCGGAATTGTCCTACTCAGGCCATTTCATTAACTGATCCGAAAAAAACAGATAAAACTCGATGTATTTCTTGTGGCAGATGTATTTATGTATGCCCTGAAAACTCCAGACAATTTAGAGGAATGCTTTATTCCATGGCATACCAAAAGTTTACTCGCACATACACTGACAGAAAAGAGCCTGAAATGTTTTACTTAGATTGATTTTACTTATCTCTTCATTATATTGAAAAAATAGAAATAAGAATTTTGTTAAAATGTTAAAATACAGTAAGCTTATAAAGGTTGACTTTTCTTTTTTTAGCTAGGCAAGTTGTATGTAAGTGTCAGATAAATAGCCATATATGCATTTTCTGCTTTATATAATATCTTTTTAACGTAGGTATTTGTTTTTATCTTTTTTTAAACGCAAATAATTGTAGTCATGGATTATATAGCTTAATTTTGGGATTAAAATTTTAACAACTACCCGTAACAAAAGGTAGATTACCGTTTGAATTATAAATTTAATAAAAACAATATATATTTATGGCTGAATCTATAGATATTCGAGAACTAAATGAGCGAATAGAGAGTCAAAGTGCTTTCGTTACCAATCTTACCATGGGAATGGATCAAGTTATTGTAGGCCAGAAGCACCTTGTTGAGTCTTTACTAATTGGTTTATTATCTGACGGACACGTATTGTTAGAAGGAGTTCCCGGATTAGCCAAAACATTGGCTATTAAAACACTAGCATCATTAATTGAGGCAAAGTACAATAGAATTCAATTTACTCCCGACTTATTGCCGGCAGACGTAATTGGTACAGTGATATATAGTCAGAAAGAAGAGAATTTCTTGGTAGAAAAAGGTCCTATTTTTGCTAACTTTGTATTAGCGGATGAAATTAACCGTGCTCCTGCTAAAGTACAGAGTGCTTTATTGGAAGCAATGCAAGAGAGACAGGTTACCATTGGGAAAGATACATTTCAATTACCTAAACCTTTCTTAGTACTAGCTACACAAAATCCAATAGAGCAGGAAGGAACTTACCCATTACCTGAAGCCCAAGTTGACCGTTTTATGTTAAAGGTTACCATAGATTACCCTAAGCATGAAGAGGAAAAATTAATCGTTAATCATCATATTACCGGAAAATCTCAAGAGGTTAATCCCATCCTGAAATCAGAAGAGATATTGAAGGCGAGAGAGATAGTGAAACAAGTATATATAGATGAGAAAATTCAAAAATACATTGTAGATATTGTTTTTGCAACTCGCTATCCGGAGAAATACGATTTAAAAGAATTACAACATTATATTGATTTTGGAGGTTCTCCTCGTGCTTCAATTAATTTAGCATTAGCTTCTCGTGCATATGCTTTCATTAAACGCAGAGGATATGTTATTCCGGAAGATGTACGTGCCGTAGCACACGATGTATTACGTCATCGCATTGGTTTAAGTTATGAAGCAGAAGCAAATAACATAACTTCAGACGAAATTGTAAGTCAAGTTTTAAATAAAGTTGAAGTACCTTGATTTTAGTTGAGAATAAATTGGTTTTATTCAACTTTTAATCTCAATTGAAATGGATACACTGGAAATTCTGAAGCGAGTCAGGCAGATAGAAATCAAGACTCGTGGATTATCAAATAATATTTTCGCAGGAGAATATCATTCTGCGTTTAAGGGTAGAGGTATGGCCTTTTCCGAGGTTCGTGAATACCAATATGGTGATGATATTCGAGATATTGATTGGAACGTAACAGCTCGGTTTAATCGTCCTTATGTCAAGGTTTTTGAGGAAGAACGAGAACTAACGGTGATGCTGTTAGTTGATGTTTCAGGAAGCTTAGAGTTTGGTACGGTAAAACAGATGAAGCGTGATATGGTAACAGAAGTAGCTGCTACTTTAGCTTTTTCTGCAATCCAGAATAATGATAAAATTGGTGTTATATTCTTTACCGATCGAATAGAAAAGTTTATCCCTCCTAAGAAAGGTAGAAAACATATTTTATATATTATTCGTGAATTGATTGATTTTAAGCCGGAAAGCAGACGAACAAACATCCAACAGGCACTGGAGTATTTAACCAATGCCATGAAAAGACATTGTACTGCTTTTCTTTTATCAGACTTTATCGATCAGAAGGACTTTGATAATGCATTAACTATTGCTAATCGTAAGCATGATGTAGTAGCTATTCAAATATACGACCGGAGAGTTGCTGAATTACCCTCGATTGGATTGATGAAAATAAAAGATGCAGAAACCGGTCACGAGCAGTTAATTGATACCTCCTCAAGAGCTGTCAGGAACGCGCATCATAAATGGTGGCGAGAAAAACAGGAGAAATTACAGCAAACCTTCACAAAAACGAATGTTGATTCTGTATCTATTCGAACGGATGATGATTATGTGAGATCATTGCTTAATCTATTTGCAAAAAGAACTTAAGAAAACAATGAAGAGAGTATTCTATTTATTCATATTAATTTTTTTTGTTTCTATCCATGTTAAGGCGCAATCTGTTTCGGTAGAAGCTTCCATTGATTCTTTGGAAATCTTAATTGGAGAACAGACAAAAATTAATTTAAAAGTGTTTGCGGAAAGCAAACAAAAGGTATTGTTTCCTCAGTTTCCTGATACCTTAACACGAGGTGTTGAGGTTTTAGAAACTTCAAAGCCGGACACAGTATACTTCAACAATAAGGAAATGATGGAAATTAAGCAGAATTATACCATTACCTCTTTTGATTCTGCACTCTATTATATTCCTCCTTTAGAAGTCTTTATAGATAGTATAAAATATGAATCCAATCCTTTGGCATTAAAGGTATATTCTATGCCCGTAGATACTTTGAATGCCGATCAATTTTTTGGACAAAAAAGCATTATGAAAACTCCTTTTATATGGAGTGATTGGTATGTTTTCATTCTATGTTTCGTCCTTTTAGCTCCCGTTATCTATTTAATTTATTATTTATCGAAAAGATTAAGAGATAATGAGCCAATTATTCGATGGGTTAAAGTGGAACCTAAGTTACCGGCTCACGAAACCGCTCTACAGGAGATAGAAAAGATAAAAGGCGAAAAAATATGGAGACAAGAAGGTCGTACGAAGGAATACTATACAGCTCTTACGGATGCCATTCGTAGATATATCAATGCTCGTTTTGAAATTAATGCAACAGAGATGATTACTTCTGAGATTATTGAGCATTTACAGCAAGTTGAAGATAAAGAGGCTTTGAAAGATTTAAACGAATTATTACAAACAGCTGATCTTGTAAAGTTTGCTAAGTATGATCCTTTAATGAATGAAAAAGATGCAAGTTTAGTAAATGCAATTGAATTCATTCATGAAACCAAAAAAGAATTAACTCCGGAAGAATTATCAGCACCAACTGAAATTAAAGTGATAGAGAAACGTTCATTAAAATCAAAAATTCTCTTGGCTGGGGGAATAGTAGTGTTTTCTATAACTTTAATTGTGTTAGTTACTTATATTGTAAAACAACTCTTGCTATTTATAGCATAGTTATAAAACTGATTATAGCATGCATTTTGCTAATGTTGAATATCTTTTTTTACTTCTTTTACTTATACCGTATGTTATATGGTATATATTAAAGTATTATAGAAGTCAGGCAACACTCCAAATATCGGATGCAAGAGTGTATGCTCATACTCCTAAAAGTTATAAGAATTACATCATACATTTACCTTTTATATTGCGGATCTTGGCTTTGACGTTCATTATCATAGTCATTGCAAGACCGCAACGTACAGATAGCTGGAAAAACAGTGAAATAGAAGGTATAGATATTATGCTGACGGTTGATGCTTCTACGAGTATGTTGGCTGAGGATTTAAAACCTAACCGATTGGAGGCAGCAAAAGATGTGGCTGCAGAATTTATCAACAGTAGGCCTAACGATAATATTGGGCTGGTTATTTTTGCAGGTGAGGCTTTTACTCAATGTCCGCTTACTTCAGATCATAGGGTTGTATTAAATTTGTTTGAAAATATTCGAGCCGGCATAATAGAAGATGGTACTGCTATAGGTATGGGTATTGCAAATGCAGTTACGCGATTGAAAGATAGTAAAGCAAAATCAAAAGTAATTATTTTGCTCACGGATGGTAGCAATAACAGAGGAGAGATTTCTCCTTTAACTGCTGCAGAAATTGCAAAAACATTTGGCATACGTATTTATACGATAGGTGTAGGAACCAATGGCATGGCTCCTTATCCATATCCTGTTGGAAATACAGTGAAATATGTCAATGTTCCTGTTGAAATTGATGAAGAACCGTTAAAACAAATAGCCGGAGTTACTAATGGAAAATATTTTAGAGCTACGAGTACGGATAAATTAAAAGAGATCTATCGTGAGATTGATCAATTGGAAAAAACTAAATTACACGTAAAGGAGTTTAGTACAAAATCAGAGGAATATCAACTATTTGCACTCATTGCATTTTTATTGATTTTGGCTGAAGTTATTTTACGTAATACGGTATTAAAACGAATACCTTAAAAAAGAGTAAAGAAAGTATGTTTCGATTTCAAGAACCAGATTATCTATATTTATTGATTTTAGTCCCTGTTTTGGTTGTGTTTTATCTCTATTCCAATTACAGGAGGAGAAAAGCTATACGTGCTTTTGGTGAGCCGGACTTGATGGTTAAATTAATGCCTGATGTATCAAAGTATAGACCAGATGTTAAATTTAGCATAGTGTTGATTGCCATCGCTTTGTTTAGTGTATTATTAGCACGCCCTCAATTTGGCTCTAAACTAGAAACCGTTTCTCGCACCGGCGTAGAGGTTATCATTGCATTAGATATATCAAACTCCATGTTGGCGGAAGATGTTCGTCCCAGCCGTCTGGAAAAAGCAAAACACCTTATCTCAAGATTAGTCGATCAACTTAAAGATGATAAAGTAGGATTGATTGTGTTTGCAGGAGATGCTTTTACACAAATTCCCATAACGAATGATTATATTTCGGCTAAAATGTTTCTTGAAACTATAGATCCTTCATTATTATCAAAACAAGGTACAGCCATTGGATCAGCTATTGATTTGGCTACACGTAGTTTCACCTCTCAAGAAGAAGTAGGACGCGCAATTATTCTTATTACAGATGGTGAGAATCATGAAGGGGGTGTTGATCAAGCTATTAAGAATGCAAGAGAAAAAGGAATACAAATTCATGCTTTAGGGGTAGGTACACCCGAAGGGTCACCTATACCCATTAAAGGCTCTAATGATTATATGAAAGATCGTGAAGGCAACGTGGTTGTTACTCGTATGAATGAAGATATGTGTCAACAGATTGCTAAAGAAGGCAACGGGATTTATGTACGGGTTGACAATACAAATACTGCGCAAAAAGCCATTTCACAAGAGTTAGACAAAATGACGAAAGCAGATATAGAGACTGAAGTATATACGGAGTATAATGAACAGTTTCAGGTTATTGCTTGGATCATTTTTTTCTTGTTATTGATGGAAATGTTAATTTTAGAGAGAAAGAATCCTCTATTGAAAAACATAAGGTTATTTACTCCTAAAAACGAGGCTTAAGAAATAAATTTATGGACAACATGAATAAAATATTACTTATTTCTTTATTAATGGTTATAACTCCATTCTGTATGGCACAGAAAGCAGAGAGAGATTATATTCGCAAAGGAAATAAAAATTTCAATGATAGTACTTTTATTAATGCAGAAGTAAACTATAGAAAGGCGATTGATGTAAATCCCCAATCAACGGTGGCAATGAATAATTTAGGTAACACATTAACTCAACAACAAAAGTTTGAAGAGGCTATGGAGCAATATGTTACTGCAACAAAAATAGAAAAGGATAAAGATCGGTTAGGTGAGATTTATCACAATATGGGTGTTATTTTCCAAGCTGCTGAAGATTATCCAAAAGCCATTGAAGCCTATAAGGAATCGCTAAGGAATAATCCGAAAGATCATGAAACACGTTACAACTTGGCATTAGCTCAAAAAATGTTGAAGGAACAAGAGCAAAATCAAGATCAACAAGGGGATGGAGAGGATAATAAAGAGGAGAATAAGCAAGATCAAGAAGAAGAACAGCAAGAACAGAATCAAGAAAATCAGGAAAACCAACCTCAACAACCTCCTCAGTCTGAAGAAGATATGTCGAAAGAAAATGCAGAACAATTATTAAATGCTGTGTTACAAGATGAAAAAGAGGTTCAGGATAAAGTAAAAAAACAACAGCAAGTAATTCAAGGAGGTCAATTAGATAAGAATTGGTAATGAGTAAAACAATAAAATATAATCAGATAATGAAAAAGGGGGTTCTTTTGTTTATTACAGTACTTGCTGTGCAGATGCTGTGGGCAGATGAAAAGCCAACTTTTACTACATCAGCACCCGATGTAGTTGCCGTGGGTGATCAATTTAGATTAACCTATACTGTAACTACACAAAAAGTGAAAGAATTTAGAGCTCCCGGCAGTATTTCGGGTTTTGACATACTTATGGGGCCTAGTCGCTCACAACAAAGTAGCACACAAATTATAAATGGTAAACGAACATCCACCAGTAGTATTACTTTTACTTACATATTATTAGCAAATGAAGAAGGTACATTTACCATTCCGGGGGCTACAATTGAAGCAGATGGGGAAAAGCTGATTTCAAACTCCATTAAAATAAAAGTCATTCCGGAGGATGAAACGGCTAAAGAAGATAAAGCGCAAACTTCTGATTCACAAAGATCAGAACCTAAAGCTACTTTGTCGAAAGATGATTTATTCATTACGGCAACGGTAAATAAGAGTAGCGTATATGAGCAGGAACCTTTAACACTAACGTTTAAAATTTATAGTGCAGTTGATTTAAGAGGTTTTGATAATGTTAAAATGCCGGACTTTACCGGATTTCATTCTCAAGAAATAGAACTATCAAATTTAAAATGGGGATTAGAACACTATAAAGGACGTAATTATCAATCTTCTATTTACAGACAGTTTGTTTTATTTCCACAACAAGCTGGTAAATTAACCATAGAGTCGGCTCAATTTGATGCTATTGTTGCTCAAGCTCTCCGTTCCATTGACCCATTTGATGCTTTCTTTAATGGAGGAAATAATTTTGCCCCTGTAAAGAAATCTCTTTATACTCCAAAGATTACAATCAATGTCAAACCTTTGCCAAGTGGTAAACCTGAAGGTTTTACGGGTGGAGTTGGGCAATTTACCATTAGCTCTTCAGTCAATGCTACAGAAATAAAAGCTAATGATGCCATTACTCTAAAATTAGTTATCTCGGGTACGGGTAATATGAAACTATTATCGAATCCTGAAGTAAAATTCCCGGAAGATTTTGAAATTTATGATCCTAAGGTGAATAATCAGGTAAGACTAACTAATCAAGGTCTTACAGGTAACCGTGTAATAGAATATTTGGCAATACCTCGACATGGAGGAACTTACAAAATACCGGAGGTTAAGTTTTCTTATTTTGATACGGGAAGTAATTCGTATAAAACTTTAACAACTCAATCTTATACCATCAATGTAGAAAAATCGGAGGGTACAGGTACTGCCAGTCAAATGATAGCAGATTTTACAAATAAAGAAGATATTAAAGTTTTAGGTGAAGACATTCGTTTCATTAAACTCAACTCGGTGAAAATACATCCTCGTGATGCCTTTTTCTTTGGTTCGTGGAAATACTGGTCGTTTTATATTATTTTCTCAATTGCTTTCATCATTATCCTTATTGCATATAGAAAACAATTGATAGAATCTGCTAATGTTGCTAAACGGAGAGAGAAGAGAGCTAATAAAGTAGCAGTACGACAATTGAAAGTTGCAGGGAAATTTATGGAGAGTAACAAAAAGGAGGAATTTTACGATGAAACGTTAAAAGCACTTTGGGGTTATGTTAGTAATAAACTTAATATTCCTTTATCTAAGCTTTCTAAAGATAACGTAGAGCAAGAATTAGCTTCTTATGGAGTAACAGATGATTTAATTAAAGAGTTTATTGATACATTGAATGCGTGCGAGTTTGCTCGGTATGCACCGGGTGACGAAAATCAAGCAATGGATAATGTCTATACTGCGGCAATGACAATTATCAGTAAAATGGAAAACTCAATTAAAAAGAATTAATGATGAAAAATAGATATATCCTATTACTACTTGCCATATTCAGTTTAAATATAATGGCCAATGAATCGGATGAGCTTATAGAAGAGGGTGATTCGATTGTGGTTCCTGTTATGTCAGAACCTATGGAAACCCTATCTAAAAATGAGGCTGATAGTGCATACATAAAAGGTGAATACCAAAAAGCCATTGAAATATACGAATCTGTACTTGAAGAGGGTGTGGCTGCTGAAGTTTATTATAACTTAGGTAATAGTTATTATAAGTTAGACAACATAGGAAAAGCCATATTAAACTATGAACGTGCTTTATTACTTGATCCCGGAAATAAAGACATACAAGCAAATTTGGCTATTGCAAGAAGTAAAACAGTAGATAAAGTAGAACCTTTACCCGAACTGTTTTTCATAAGTTGGACTAAAAGTATAATGAATCAAGCAAGTGCAGATGGATGGGCTAAATGGGCTCTTACTTTCTTTTTATTATTCTTGTTTTGTGCTTTCTTTTATGTTTTTTCAACACGAATTCTTTTAAAGAAAATTAGTTTTAGTGTGGGGATTTTACTCTTTCTTTTTACTCTTGCTGCTCACAGCTTTGGCAGACATCAAAAAAAGGTGTTGTTGAATAGAGACACGGCTATTGTCTTAACACCCAGTGTTACTATAAAAAGTACTCCTAGCGAATCTGGTACTGCTTTATTCATTCTACATGAAGGAGGAAAAGTAACGATTAAAGATAACGTAGGAGAGTGGAAGGAAATTATGATTGAGGACGGTAAAGTGGGTTGGATAAATTCAAAAAATATAGAAATTATTTAAGGCGTTAAAATTTCTTCTAAAGTGCATTGCTTCTCATGTTTATTTAGATTATTTACATAATTATTCGACAAACAAAATTTGTTTTATAGATGTTTTTGATTATGTTTATAGAATAAGAAACCAAATTAATAAACCACTAAATTTATAACCATATGAGAACAATCACCTTTAATGAATTACGTAAAATCAAAGACTCATTACCTGATGGAAGTATGAGACGAATAGCTGACGAATTAGGACTTGATGTTAGTACAGTTCGCAACTTTTTCGGAGGAAGAAACTTCAAGGATGGTAAAAGCGTAGGAATTCATACAGAGCCCGGTCCAGACGGAGGATTAGTCAGATTAGATGACACAACCGTACTAGACCGGGCTCTTGAAATTTTAAAGGAGAGCCAAGAGAACGTACAGGCCGAAGAGTCTGCGTCTCAGGCTCAGGTCTAAAAAACACACAAAAACAAAAAAATTAAATAAAATCCCAATTGAATAGTTCTCATTTGGGATTTTATTTATAAATTAATCCTACCTCTAAAACATAAAGAATATGAAAGACGATAAAAAAGACAAATTAATCACATTGGCCATACTTACTTATAGTAAGGCACAAACATTGCAGAATGTATTACAAAGTGAAGGTATTGAAGCAGTAATATCTAATGTAAATCAAATTCAACCTGTTATTTCATCCGGAGTACGTGTACGCATTAAAGAAAGCGATTTACCTCAAGCCCTTGATATTATAGAAAGTAGTGCTTGGTTGTCTGAAGACGTAATAGAGGATAAGGATCCTGTATTAGAAAGTAAAGTAGATAAAGTATTAATCCCTATAGACTTTTCCGGTTATTCTACTAAAGCGTGTGAAATAGGCTTTAGCTTTGCTGCAGCATTAGGTGCTGAAGTGATTTTATTACACGTTTATTATACTCCGATGTATGCAGCTATCTTTCCTTATAGTGATTTCAATTATCAGGCTACTGATGAAGTTGTAGCTGCTAAAAATATAATTTTAAAGGCTCGTCAGGAAATTAATAAGTTATCCGATCAAATTAAAGAAAAAATCGAAAATAAAGAATTACCGAAAGTATCATTCAGTGCCATTTTGCGTGAAGGAATTCCGGAAGAAGAAATATTACGGTATGCCAAAGAGCAGCGCATAAAAATTGTGATTATGGGTACACGCGGGAAAAATCAAAAAGATTTAGACTTAATAGGAAGTGTTACTGCAGAAGTAATAGATAGAAGTAGAGCTGCTGTCTTAGCTTTGCCGGAGAAAACTCCGTTTAAGTCAGTAAATGAGGTTAAAAACATTGCTTTCATTACAAATTTTGATCAACGAGATTTAATAGCTTTTGATTCGCTAATAAAGAACATCATTAAATCACTCCCGATAAAAATATCACTATTGCGATTGGCGGATGAAAAAGATACGTGGGATGAAATTAAATTAGGTGGAATCAAAGAGTATTTCAAAAAACAATATCCAACAGTAGAAATGAAGTATGATATCATTAAAAATGATGATATACTTCAAAATTTAGAAGAATATATTGAAAGCAATAAAATCGATATGATTACTTTAGCTTCTTATAAAAGAAATGTTTTCTCTAGATTGTTTAATCCAAGCATTGCAAGAAAAATGATTTTCCATGCTGATACACCTTTGTTAGTAATACATACTAAAAAGTAATGCTTTGAGTTACAATAAAATAGCTCATAATCACTATTATGTTAAATAGAGCATAGATAAAGAGTGTATAAAATTCATTAAGAGGCTTTTTGTTATAGAAAAGCCTCTTCCCTTGTTTATATTGCAGTTATTTATCGGTCTGGGA
>CAZFXK010000023.1:18649-28530 GCA_964522975.1 uncultured Bacteroides sp.
CCTGAATATGCATTGATTAAAATTAAGACATGTTTTGTTTCTAAGCTTATTTTTGAACGTTCGTGGTCGCTTGTTGGCGTGCCAATTCCTCCCTTGAAATCTCTATAAAGAGGCAAAAACTCTACATTCATATCTCCCCGTCCAATAGCTTGAAAAGGTTCCTGATGTTTCCCAACTCCTAATTCCAAATTATCACCCATTATACAATCGGCATCAAAACCTCCAATAGAATAACCGGATTTCAATGAAACCAAATTAATTAAGTCAACTAAAGTTGATATTTGATACAATGGAATATTGCGTAATACACGACGACGTAATGCTTCAGAAGATGGACGATAACGATTTGGATCTTTTCCTAATGTTTTATAGACCTCTCTTGTTGCTTTAATTGCAGGATGTAATTTTATTTCAGCTATTGTGCTGTTTTCTTTGAGTTCATTGGTGAAAATAGAAATCTGTTTCCAAAGCTCATCATTTTTTGAAGTATTTTGCACAGAAGCATAAACGGCTGCTCCATGAAATTCAGGACAAGCTTTTTTTATTTCATCTGAAACCGTTATTGTATACATAAAAAAAAATCTATTCGTTTAATAATAGACCCGAAATGGTACGTCCGGATTTTATTCCTAACCTTCTTGCAGAAAAGAAATCTTTATGATTTTTATAAGTGCAGACATTAGAGATTTCAATTTGTTTTTTAGAGACCCCTATTTTTTCTAATGATTGTTCAATACATTTCCATAAGTCTATGTGGTATTTACCGGTTTCCGGTTTTTTGTATGAAAATGAATCCACATCAAATCTTTCATTCTTGAATGCATTGTATACTTCACTCCCAACTTCAAAGGCATCCAATGAAATAGAAGGGCCTAAACAGACTTTCAAATCTTTGGAATCTGTATTATAATGAAGATTCATTTGTTCTATGGATTTTTCCACAATACGTAATAATGTGCCTCTCCAACCTGAATGAACTACTGCAGCCACTTGATTAACCACATCATAAATGATAACAGGCACACAATCAGCTGTAGCTACGGTAATACAGCAATGAGGTATGTTTGTAATCAGAGCATCTACCCCATATAATTGTTCCTTTTGCTTTTGAGGTGATAATCGCAAAAAATCATCATCAATAACACGAACAATATCTTGATGTGTCTGGATGGGCTGAATAAACCATTCAATTCTTTTATTTAATGATTTAAACAAAAGATCTTTATTTTGTTGTACGGATTTATGGTCATCTCCGGAATATGGAGATAAATTGAAACTTTCATAACCTGATTGGGTACTATATCCTCCTTGCCTATGAGTTACAAAATGAGTGATATTAGCTTCGGAATGAAGTAACTTATACCCCCATAATGTATTATCAGGTGTCAAAGAAATCATAAATTGATTACTCCTTTTCTTTTATTTCTTCCTCGTCTACAGTTTCTTCTTTCGAATCATCTGCCATCTTTTCCTCTATTGGTGAAATCAAGTTGCTTTCTCTATTTAATTCTGTCCATAATAAGTCTTTCAATTCCTGAAGGCCATAACCGGTTACAGACGAAATAAACACATAAGGAATTTGAGGTAAACGAGACTTGCGAATTAATTCCATTAACTCATCATCAAGCAAATCGCTTTTTGTAATAGCCAATACACGTTGTTTATCTAGAATTTCAGGATTGTATTGCTCTAGTTCATTCAATAAAACACGATATTCTTTTTTAATGTCTTGACTATCTGCGGGAATTACAAAAAGTAACAAAGAGTTACGTTCAATATGACGTAAGAATCTAAGACCTAACCCTTTTCCCTCACTGGCACCTTCAATGATTCCGGGAATATCGGCCATTACAAATGATTTTCCATCACGATATTCCACCATTCCCAAATTAGGTTCTAAAGTAGTAAAAGGATAATCTGCAATTTCGGGACGAGCTGCAGAAACAGCAGAAATTAGTGTTGATTTTCCGGCATTAGGAAAACCAACTAAACCTACATCAGCTAAAAGTTTTAGTTCTAAAATAACTGTTATTTCATTATAAGCTTCTCCGGGCTGAGCAAATCGAGGAGCTTGACGAGTTGGGGTACGAAAATGCCAATTACCTAGTCCTCCACGTCCTCCTTTCAATAAGATACGTTCTTCCCCATGCTCTGTTATTTCAAACAGGATTTCTCCCGTTTCTTCATTACGAACAACCGTTCCACAAGGCACATCTATGATTTTATCGGCCCCACTCTTTCCGGTGCTTCTACTTTTACTGCCGGGTTCTCCGTGTTCTGCACGGATATGCCGATTATATTTTAAGTGTATTAAGGTCCAATAATTTCGGTTACCTCGAAGAATGATATGGCCTCCTCTTCCTCCATCTCCCCCATCAGGTCCTCCTTTAGGAACATATTTCTCACGTCTCATACTGCGAGAACCACTTCCTCCTTGACCTGAACGGCAATAGATTTTCACATAATCAACAAAATTCGATTTTGACTCAATCATTGACATAACTTAATACACTTAAAACATTTATGGTAAGCTAAAAATATTTTTTAGCTTACTTTATCTATAACTTTACAAATATCTTCAAAAATTTCATCCATAGATCCAACCCCTTCAATATTATTGTAAAGGTCTTCTCCTTGATACCAATCAATTAGAGGAGCTGTCTGCGTATTATAAACCACTAAGCGTTTTTGAATGGTTTCTTCATTATCATCCGCACGACCGGTTTCTTTTCCTCGTTTTAATAAACGTTCAATTAATTCCTCTTCGGGTACTTTCAAATCTAACATAGCCGATACCTTTTGATTTCTGTCCGCTAACATTTTTTTCAATGCTTCTGCTTGAGCAATAGTGCGAGGAAAACCATCAAAAATCACCCCTTTGCTATCTTTAAAACCATCGAAAACACTAGCAAGGATATCAATCATTAATTCATCAGGAATTAATTGTCCTTGATCAATATAACCTTTTGCTGTTTTACCTAATTCCGTGTTATTTTTAATTTCAGCACGAAGAACATCACCCGTTGAGATGTGATTTAAACCATATTTCTTTGCAATACGCTCACTTTGAGTTCCTTTACCCGACCCCGGAGCACCAAAAATTATAACGTTTAACATTCTATTTATTTTTTATGTTATGATAAAATTATTCAATTACAGTATAAATACTAGGTAAATTTCTTCCATACCCTTCATAATCAAGACCATATCCAACAATAAAGTCATTTGGAATTTTAAAAGCCACATAATCTATATTAAGATTTACCTTTAGTTTTTCCGGTTTTAGAAGAAGAGTAGCAATATAGATTTCCTTAGGCATTCTTGTACCTATTGATTCTAGCAGTCGTTGCATGGTAAATCCGGTATCTACAATATCCTCTACAATAACTACAGTGCGATTAGTTAAATCTTCATTAATACCAATTACCTCTTTAATTTTTCCGGTTGAAGCTAGACCTTGATAAGATGCTAATTTAACGAAAGACACTTCACATTGAATAGTAATATATTTCATTAAATCACCTGTAAACATGAAAGCTCCGTTAAGTACACTCATGAAAATAGGGTTTTTACCATCCAAATCTCGGTTTATTTCTTGAGCAACACGTTTTATTTGGTCTAATATTCTGTCTGATGAAATGGAAATAGTAAATGATCTATCTAAAATTTGCACCTGTTTCATATATCTTGTTTTTATGAAAGCACAAAAATACAAATTATTATTTTTTGTTTGGGTATAAAAACAAGAATTCTATTAGAAACCGCACTTATACTGGCATTTATACAAAACCTCTCCTACTCTGATTTTTCATCAAATGTAAATGAAAAGAAATTATCTCTTGTTTAATTTTCATCATCTATTACTAAATTAATACCCTTTAAGTTATTGATTACAATTAAAATTCATCTTTTTAAGGCCTCTTGGCATAGGCCATTTATAGCAAAAACTGTTAACTTTGACATTATCTTATATAAAATAAGCAATATGAATATTCATTCAATTATAGATAACATCTATCTACTCCCAAAAGCGTCTAAAGAACTTTTAATGGGAAATATATCAACGGTTGATTATCCTAAAGGTGCTCTTTTGTTTGAGTCGGATAAAATAGAAAAAAACATTTACTTTATTGATAAAGGAATTGTAAGAGCCTATGTTGATAATAAGGATCAAGAAATTACGTTTTGGTTTGGGAAAGAGGGTGACACCATTGTTTCTATGAAAAGTTATATTGCCAATCAGAAAGGATATGAAAGTATTGAGTTGTTAGAAGATTGTACTCTATTTGAATTAAATACTCAGCATCTAAAAGAATTATTTGATATAGATATTCATTTAGCAAATTGGGGACGGAAATTTGCTGAACAAGAATTACTTAAAACTGAAGAACGGTTAATTTCAATTCAATTTAAGACTGCTTTGGAACGATATGAAGCATTGCTAAAAGAGACTCCGGACTTATTACTACGCGTTCAGTTAAAGCACATAGCCTCTTATCTAGGCATTACTCAAGTTAGTTTAAGTAGAATCAGAAAGCAAATTAAATAACTCATTATTTATCATTTGTAAAATTTTTCCTAGTTTACTTTATATACCTTTGCATAAAATAAAAAGATTATGAATTGGATTATACTTGTTATTGCAGGGTTATTTGAAGTTGCTTTTGCTTTTTGTTTAGGAAAAGCGAAAGAAGCTACTGGTACAGAAGTTTATTGGTGGTATGTTGGTTTTTTTGTGGCATTGTCAATTAGTATGGTGTTATTGGTTAAAGCTACTCAAACTCTTCCTTTAGGCACAGCATATGCCGTATGGACAGGTATTGGAGCTGTAGGAAGTGCTTTAGTGGGTATAATTGTATTTAAAGAACCTACAACTTTTGCCCGGTTATTTTTTATAACAACACTTATAATTTCTATTGTGGGGTTAAAAATATCAACACCTTAAAAAAGTTCGGAGTATTTGCTATATCAATCCTTCTGTATGGAGAGTGGTAAAAACTAAGGTTAGAAATAATAAAATAAGCATGCCATCAATCATCTGTTTCTTACCTTTTATTAAACGATTGTTCTGAATCTTAATACGATATAATCTATACAGCTTATAGACAAAGAATCCTATTAGTAAGCCTAAAAACGTTCCGGCCATAATATCTGAAATAAAGTGTACGCCTAGATAAACTCGGGAATAACAGACTAGAATAGCCCAGATGTAAATTCCCCAACTATAGCTTTTTTTTCGGAATAATAAACTGGAAAAGGTGGCAAAACCAAAAGAATTAGTTGCGTGTCCTGAAAGAAAACCATACTTTTTTCCCGCATAATTATATAATGTGCGTACATACTCTTCAATACCCGGATAATGGGTAGGCCGAAGTCGTTGTACGTAGGGTTTAATTAGTGTCGATGAAAATAAATCGCCTATTAAAAAGACAAATGTTATCGCGAAAAAAATGGGCAACCAGGTTTTATAATCTTTTTTGTTTCTTAAAAAGATATAGAAAAACAGAAGAAATGGGACAAGTAGAATAGTATTGGATAGTAACCACATAATAGGATCTAGCCAAGGATGATGGTTTCCATTGATTATGAAGAAAAGTTCTTGTTCGTACGGTAAGAGTCGCTCTAACATTTTTAGTTTATTTCAACAGCAAAGGTAAACTTTTAATTATTCCGAAACTAAAAATTAATATATAGAAGAAGGTACGGGAATAAAAACTATTCCATCCTACCCCATTTCATTTCTTCTCCTTGGGAGTCGAATTTCTTGCGTTTAGCTGTAATTTTATATGTTTCAATACGATATATAGCTGTACGTTTCATTCCTGAACGAAGAGCTAAGTCAAAAAGATGCATTTTCGAAGGAGTGTATTTTTCACAGATTAAACGCATTGCATCTATACTCTCCTTTTCATCTGTAACTCTGTAAATTTTACCAAAGGCGATAGCGGATTCAAACTCGGTGGTGAAAACTTTACTGATTAATGTCTGTCCTTTATGTTCTTCTTTTAAAAAATGAGCCAATTCAGAGTCTGAAAATAAATTGGGTATCTGAGTATTTCCAACAAAAGAAAGGCACACATCAGATCCGTCTTTCAAGGCTTCCACCTTCTTTCCCGATTGCGCTGAATGAAAATAGCAATTTTTTTCTTTACGAATAAGTGATAAAGGTACTCCATAGGGTAATCCATTGTCATCCAACATAGAAAGGACACCAAAAGGAAGTCTATCAATTAATTCTAACGCAAACTCTTCGCTCATTTCTCTATCTTTTCTTCTCATCTTAAAATAATTCATTAAATTTTCTTTCGTCTATGCCAATTATATGTCTTAAAAAAGAGAGCAAGTTAAACGAAAACCTCCACTCTATTATTCGTCCTTAAAAATGGGAGTATAGCGATGACAATAAGGAAGCTGTCCATTCTTTTCATAATATTGTTGATGAAAATCTTCTGCTTTCCAAAAAATAGAAACAGAAGCAAGTTTAGTAGCCACTTGATATCCTTTTTTAATTAAAATCTCAATATATTTTTCTGCAATTTCTTTTTCATTCTCATTTGCATAAAAAATAAAAGAATGATACTGAGAGCCAATATCCGGACCTTGTCCGTTTTTCTGCGTAAAATTATGAGTTTCAAAAAAGTATTTAACTAATTCCTCGTAACTTATTTTTTCGGGGTGATAGATAATTTCTACAGTTTCTAAATGTCCTGTTGTCCCGGAGCAGACCTCTCTGTAAGTGGGTGATTCCAAATGGCCACCCATATAACCTACAGTAGTTTTTTCTACCCCATCCAATTCTTGAAAATAGTATTCAGTACCCCAAAAACATCCGGAAGCAAAATAAGCTTTATGCAGCGTCTGTCTCTTTTCGGGAATAAACTTCATTGAAATAGAGTTAACACAATGACGTGTATTTTTAGGGGTAAATCCCTCATTAAAGAATATATGTCCCAAGTGTCCCTTACAACGAGCACAAATAATTTCTGTTCGTCTGCCATCAGCATCAGGCAAGCGTTGAACAGCACCTTCTATTTCTTCATCGAAAGAGGGCCATCCACAGTTTGACTCAAATTTACTTTTAGAAGTATATAGAGGAGCATCACATTGTTTACATACGTAAATTCCGCTAGCTTTATTATGCAATAATTCACCGGTTCCGGGATATTCTGTGCCTTTATGAAGGATTATAGCCTCCTCTTCAAGGGTTAATTTATTATAGTTCATATTTGCTGTTTGTTTTTCTATACTTAGCTTACTTTGTGAGTAGATATTACCTATCCCTATAAACAGATATAGTAAAAACATTGTTTTTCTTATCATAAGCATAAAAATAGAATATAAAGTAAAGAGAAAACATTTGTAACAAAAAATAGTTTATATAAGTAGTTGAATACTTTCAAAAAACGAAGAAATCAGGATGAAACGCTTTATGTGGATATTTATAATAATAAGTTTGGTTTCATTTGTTACAGTTGCTTTATTTCTTAACCAACCAAACTTTGGAAAAAAGCCAAGTGGAGATAGATTAATGAGAATAAAAGAATCGCCTAACTATAGGGATGGGAAATTTTGGAATCTTCACGAAACTCCACAAATAACAAGCGATCAGCCGTTTATAAAAATCTTGTTTCATTTTCTTTTTAAGAAGAGAGATTCTTTGCGTCCTACAAAAGAACTCCCCAGTATAAAAACAAACTTATGGGATTTAAAAAACAAACAGGATGTTCTTATTTGGTTTGGGCATTCATCCTATCTATTACAAATAAATGGTAAGCGTATATTGGTTGATCCGGTATTAATGGGGGCAGCATCGCCCGTATCATTTATAAATAAACCTTTCAAAGGAAGTGATAGCTACAGACCAACTGATATACCTGAAATTGATTATTTGCTGATTACACACGATCATTGGGATCATTTGGATTATAAAACAGTGATGCAGCTAAAAGATCGGGTTAAAAAGGTGGTTTGTGGGTTAGGTGTTGGAGCACATTTAGCATATTGGGGTTATGATGAAAACCGTATTATTGAATTAGATTGGAATGAAGAGGTAGTATTAGATGCTGGTTTTAAGCTTTATTGCTTACCGGCCCGGCATTTTTCAGGAAGAGGATTATTTTCCAATCAATCGTTATGGGTTTCTTTTCTCTTAGAAGCCCCTTCATTAACCATTTATATGGGCGGTGATTCAGGTTATGATTCACATTTTGCTGATATCGGAAAACGATTTTCGAAAATTGATTTAGCCATTCTTGAAAATGGACAATACAATGAGGATTGGAAATATATTCATACTCTGCCCCAATGTTTAGTGCAAGCATTTACCGACTTAGGTGCAAAAAGACTTTTTACTGTTCACCATTCAAAATATGCTTTAGCTTACCACGCGTGGGATGAACCGTTAAAAAATATTGCTGCTGCTGCACAGAAAGATTCCATTCCTTTAATTCAACCTATGATTGGTGAAGTGGTTAATCTAAAAGATACTACTTACCAACTTGTTGAATGGTGGAAAAACCATTGAATATAAAGAAAGAAAAATATTTCTATAAAAACTCTAAGTTCATAGTTTGCTAATATGGAGCTTAGAGTTTTTTTACTATTTATTTGTAACAACTTGAAAAGTACATACTCCTTCGGTTTTAGGGTACTCCTTCTTTACTTTTTCAGTTATATCCTCCATTAATGCGACGGGAACATTTAATCTTGTTAAAGAAATATATCTTCCCAGATTAAAAACTCTTTTTTCGTCATCAATGAGTATTTCATATCCCCGCTTAAAGGACTCCGGGAAAAATTTGTTATCTACTTCTACTATTTCAAAAGTAGTTTCTTTTCCCTCTTTGCCAAATTCATTGAGGTATATTACGGCTTTGCCTTTATTATTGGCTCTATCGGTAAAGATAAACTGATAACCTCCACCTACTTTAACCGGGATAGTCTTAATATATTCCTCTTGGATTGATTTTTCCTCTTCTCCAGTTAACCCCTCTCCTTTAATTCTTATATCGTGTATTCTCACAACAAAATTCTCTGTTTGATAATCTACAATGATGTGAAGAATTAAGCTGTTTTTAGACTGATCGGTTATGGTTACCGTTGTTTCTCCTAAACCTACAACCTTTAATTGTAAATCAATGGAAGATATCATTTTAGCAGTAACCACTTTCTCATCGCTAGATTTCGCAGCATAATTACCATCACCTCCTTGTAAAGGAAAACCATACCCCGTATCATCCATACTTGGATAAATTAATTGAATAGTGGTATCTTCACGATCTTTTAATGTTATCGGGGCTGTTTCATCGTCATTACAGGCACAAAATAATGAGCTCATAGCCAATAATAAGGTCATAAACCCTAAGGTTTTCATTTGTTTCATAATAGTTTTGTATTATTGTGTTGTGTTAATCATACTTATTCTTGTAAATATAATTATTCTTCTTCTTATACAATCCAATCAATAGGTTATTTTATTATTTCCCAAAACAGAAGTCACTCCAGCCTGAATTAAAGTATGTAAATGAGTGTTGAATTTTGATGTGTTTTTTTTCATTCTTAAAGAAAAAACAGAACGATTTGTTTCATATATAACGAAAAGAAAAAAGAATGCAGTTTTTTTAAAAAAGAAATGGAGCAACGCCTTGCTCCAATCTTTCGTTAACCTTAAAATCTAATACTATTATGAAAAACACTACACAAATATAACTTTTTTAGGTGCTCTTCTCCACTATTTTGAGTCTTAGTACTAAGAAACTAACATTTTTTAATCTAAGAACAGATTATAGTTCTCTTTTTAATCACTACAATGCTGGATTATAAGTCAAATTACTTAATTAGAGTTCAATTTTAACCTTTAATTTAACTACTTATTGGGGGAT
>CAZFXK010000024.1:0-26711 GCA_964522975.1 uncultured Bacteroides sp.
AATCTTACTCTTCAAAAGAATCATAGCGGGTTGTTAATAAATTCCGATCACCTAGTGTGTCGTCTATTCTTGCTACGTTAATCCAAAACTTATTGTCTTTAACGCTTTGAATGGGGTAGATAGCCTTCTTTCTAGAGTATGGATGAGGCCATTCATCAGCTACAGCCTCATATTCCGGATGGGGAGAGTTACGCAATACGTTGTTCTCTTTATCTGCTTTTCCTGTTTTTACTTCTTGAGTTTCTTCATAGATTGAAAGCATTACATCTACAAAGTTATCAAGTTCAGCTAAACTCTCACTCTCTGTGGGCTCAATCATTAATGTTCCTGCAACCGGGAAAGAGAGTGTAGGGGCGTGATATCCATAATCCATTAAACGTTTGGCTATATCCACCTCGGAAATTCCGGTTTCTTCTTTTATTTTTCTGCATTCAAGAATCATTTCGTGGCCTACATATCCATTTTCTCCTCGATATACAATGCCATAGGTATCTTCAAAACACTTGGCTAAATAGTTTGCACTTAGAATGGCTATTTTAGTAGCTTGGGTTAAGCCTTCAATCCCCATCATTCTTATATAGCCATAGGTAATGGGTAAAATACCTGCGCTCCCATAAGGTGCGGAAGAGACTTGATTGCTACTATCTCCTGTGGATGTGTGTCCCGGAAGATGGGGAATAAGATGCTTGGCAACACAGATGGGGCCAACACCGGGACCTCCTCCTCCGTGTGGACTGGCAAATGTCTTATGTAAATTTAAATGACAAACATCGGCTCCAATTAGCCCGGGACTGGTTAGCCCTACTTGCCCATTCATATTGGCTCCATCCATATAGACTTGAGCACCGTACTTATGAGTCAGCTTGCACATTTCCACAATCTCTTTCTCAAAGATGCCGTGCGTAGAAGGGTAGGTTATCATTAAAGCTGCAATTTCCTTTCCGTATTTCTCCAGTTTATTTCTAAAATCATCCATATCCACATCCCCTCTTTCATTAGAAGCACAAGTGATGGGGGTGTAACCCGCTTGGACTGCTGAAGCCGGATTAGTGCCGTGTGCTGAGGCTGGTATGATGACTTTATCCCGATGGCCTTCTCCTATTTTTTCTAAATAAGAGCGTATAACTCGTAATCCTGCATATTCTCCTGCAGCGCCGGAGTTCGGTTGGAAGCTGACCCCATCAAATCCGGTGAGGATTTGTAATAGGCTACCTAATCTTTCAATTAATTCCAGGTATCCTTCCGCTTGATCTTTAGGAACTAAAGGGTGAACTCCCATAAATCCGGGAAGGGTTAGAGTGGATACTTCTGATGCCGCATTTAACTTCATAGTACAAGATCCCAACGAAATCATGGAGTGTGCTAATGAGATATCCTTTCTATCCAAGCGTTTGATGTATCGCATCATCTCTGTTTCTGTATGATATTTTTGAAAAACTTCGTGAGTTAGAAAATCGCTGGTTCTTTTCAAAGAAGAAGAATTAATGATGCTAATGTCTTGGACCTCTTGAATCTTTTGAGGCTCTTTTTTTACAGCTTTAGCTAATAGGAGAAGTAGTTTATTGATTTCTTCAATACCGGTTGTTTCATCAACGCTTAATCGAATGGTGTTTTCCGTATAGGCTAAGTTTACTTCATGGGATAGTGCTATTTCTTGAATTTCTTTTACCGTTACAGAGTTAGGAATGGTAAATTGTAGGGTGTCAAAAAAGAGTGAGTTAAGAGAGGTGTAACCTAATTTTTCTATTTCCTTATTTAATAGCGTAGCTATGTTATGTATTCTTGTACTAATCTCTTTTAAGCCTACAGGTCCGTGATAAACCGCATAAAATCCGGCCATGGTAGCCAATAATGCCTGGGCCGTACAAATATTGGATGTTGCACGTTCCCGTTTTATGTGTTGTTCGCGAGTTTGTAAAGCCATACGATAACACAATTTTCCGTTCCGGTCTTTGGATAAACCAATGATACGTCCCGGAAGATGGCGTTTGTGTTCACTGTGTGTTGCAAAATAACCGGCAGACGGACCTCCATAATAGAGGGGGATACCCATTCTTTGTGTGTTACCAAAAGCAATATCAGCGCCCCATTCTCCGGGGGGAGTTAGAAGAGTAAGACTAAGAATATCAGCTGCTACTGCAACTTTGCAGTCTGCTTGATGGGCTTTTTCTACGAATGCCTTATAATCGTTGATGGCTCCATTAGTATTTGGGTATTGGATGATGCATCCAAAGAGATCAGGGTTAAATGTAAAACTATTGAAATCATCAATGACTATTTTTATTCCCATCGGGATAGCCCGGGTTTTGATTACAGCCAAAGTTTCAGGAAAAACATTTTTATCTATAAAAAGAGTATGAGCCTTTGCCTTTTTTTGCTCCCTAGTTCGCAGATTGTACATCATACTCATAGCTTCTGCACCAGCTGTAGCTTCATCTAATAAAGAACTGTTAGCAAGAGGCAATCCGGTTAAATCCGAAATCATGGTTTGAAAGTTCATCAAAGCTTCTAATCTTCCCTGAGAGATTTCACCTTGATAGGGTGTGTACGACGTATACCATACCGGATTTTCAAGTACATTACGACGAATAACGGCAGGAGTTATGGTATTATACCAACCTTGTCCGATATAGGTTGTGTAACATTTGTTTTTTTCGGAAAGTTCCTGAATGTGTTGAGCAAAGTCATGCTCAGTTAATGGATTAGGTAACTTAAGTGGTTCTTTGTAAAGGATGTTTTCCGGTATGGTTTTTCTGATTAGTTCGTCAAGGGATTCCACACCTATTTTTTGCAACATCTTTTCTGTGTCACGAGGAGATATACCAATATGACGGTATTTTAATTCATTGGTTTTCATTTCTACTGTTTTATCTAAAAAATGGGTTGTTCTTTTTTTCATTTCCAATGGTAGTCGAAGATCCATGTCCGGGATATACCACGGTTTGATCAGGGAGTACGAATAAACGGCTACATATATGTTCTATTAGTTCTTCAAAGTTGCCTCCCGTTAAATCTGCACGTCCAATGCTTCCTTGAAATAAGACATCACCGGAAAATATACAATGTTCCTTTTTATTGTAAAAAACTAAGCTGCCGGGGGAGTGTCCCGGTACGTGAATAACTTCTAATTTGTTTTGTCCAAAGGTGATTTGATCTCCATCGTAAAGATAGTGCTCAATAGGTATAGGTTGCTCTTTTAATTCAAAGCCAAACAACCTACTTTGCTTGGGAGCTTCATTAATCCAAAACTCGTCAGCTTTGTTGGCTGAAGGCCCTACATTGAACTCTTTTTTTATGAATGGATTTCCAAAAATATGATCTAAGTGTAAGTGTGTATTTAATAGATGTTTTATGATGAGTCCATTATCTAGTATATAGCTTTTCAGTATTTGTTTTTCTTCTTCATAGAAACATCCTGGATCGATAATGACTGCCTCTTTGGTCTCGTCCCATAACACATAGGTGTTGGCAGGAAACATATTAAATTCAAAGCGCTTGATTCTCATAATTAATTTTCTTTATATAGGAACAAAAACCACCTTTTTAGTTTCAAAGAACTCTTCCTCGAAATCAGTGTTTAATGGGTGCACGATGGCTTTGTTCCGAAAAGGTTTTATTTCAGTTGTTAAATCTCCTCCCTTAAGACATAACAGTCCGTTAGGAATGGAGTTCTTTTGTTCTTTTTTTATATTTTGTTGAATGATTCTCACAAGATCAGAAAGATTCATTACTGCGCGACTGACTACAAAATCATATTTCTCTTGTATTTCTTCGCCACGAATATGATTAAATGTTACATTCTCTAGTTCAATGGCTTGGGCTACTTCTTGCGCAACCTTCACCTTTTTGCGGATACTATCAATTAAATGAAATTGTACCTCGGGAAAGTAGATTGCTAATGGAATTCCGGGAAAGCCACCTCCGGTTCCGAAATCTAATACTTGAGTTGAGGGTTTAAACCCCACAAAGGCAGCTATACCCAATGAATGTAAAACGTGATGTAAGTAGAGATTACTTATGTCTTTTCGGGAAATCACATTAATCTTGCTATTCCATTCTAAATATAAATCATAAAGACTTTCAAACTGATTAAGTTGTTTCTCACTTAAACCGGGGAAATACTTTAGTATATAATCCATGGAATGAGTTCATTTATAAATTGAGTGCAGATTGTAAAATAGGGTTGCTATTAAATAAATGGGATATTTTCTCATAAGGGAGAGTGATTGAAATGGCGCCCATGGAATAGGGTGCTATTTCATATACATTATAAGTAAATGTGATTCCTGTATCATTCAGAGCAAAATTAGAGGTTGGAATTAAATCTCCTGTGGATTCAAAACCCATGTCTCTCAGTTGCTCTATGGAGGAAACTTGATTATCTATCATTAGTTGATTCCATAATTCAGTGGTAAGAGCTTCTTGATAATTAGGAACAAGAATATCGTCTAAAGTAATTATCATCTTCTTTTGAAGATCAAAGTTATAATAGTTGATGGCATAAATTCCGTGCGCCCCACCCGTGTATTCACTATAGTTAATTCTATAGACTAATAGGTCTTTGTTATAATAATCGATAAGACTGCTTAGCGATTTCTCATAAAAGTACCAAGACCCGACATTGCCATTTTCTCCTTTTGGGATTTCTTCATCTTCTTTATAGATTGACTCCAGATCATTCTTATAAGTTTGAATATAATCAGTAGTATAATCGGTAAAGATTTCTTCAATGGGTCTGTTTTGATAATTATCCCCAAAAAACAAAGCTATGAAATAGTTATTCATCGAATCCTTGAGCTGATTTGAGGATGAATTTTCCACATAGGTAAACTCTAACGAAAGGGTACAAGAAGGATTTTTTTCATCGTTAAATAAAAATCCTTTTTCTTGTTTTTTTATGGTTTCAAAAGTAAGGCTTCCTGTGTTTTTTTCCGGCTGGCAACTAACAGCAAGAGCCAAAGTTACTGCTGAACATGTTATGAGAAAAAAAGTTTTTATTTTCATAATAAAATGATGTTATATTTTAAGTATCAACTAATAAACACAAATATAAAAATTATAAATTGATACTCTTCTAAAAAAAGAATATTAGTAAAGACTTGTATGTGTAATTTATTTGTTAATTTAGAACAATTCTTATTAGTGATTGTTTAAAAGTATTACATATTTAGGGTTTAAAAAGGGTTTATTCGGTAATTGTATAAGTATAAAGAATGATGGAAAAAAATAATAATGAAGTGAAGAAAGAGTATCCTGTGTTAAACATGCACTGTGCCGGTTGTGCTCATAATGTGGAGAAAGCGGTAAAAGACATGATTGGCATTTCCGATGCGTATGTAAACTTGGCAACGAATAGTTTACATATAACTTTTGACTCCAAAAAGGTTACTCCCGGACAAATAAGGGCGACCGTATTAGCCGCAGGTTATGATTTAGTGCTTAAAGAGCATACTCAAAGTGAGTTTCAAGAATTGCAGATGAATCAATATAAAGCTTCAAAAAAGAAAGTGATATGGGCTTGGCTTTTTGCAATACCCTTAATGGTGTTATCCATGTTTTTTTCGGATGTTGCTTATGTGAACTATTTTATGTTTGTAGTTACATTTTTCTTTTTGGCTGTTTTTGGTAGATCCTTTTATGTTAATGCGTGGAAATTATTGAGAACAGGAAAAAGTAATATGGATACATTGGTGTCTTTAAGTACTTCTATTGCTTTTCTTTTTAGTGCTTTTAATACTTTCTATCCGGATTTTTGGATTAATAGGAATTTAGAACCTCATGTCTATTATGAAGCAGCAATTATGATCCTTGCTTTTGTTTTAACAGGCAAATTGATGGAGGAACGAGCTAAAGGGCAAACAACTTCTGCTATAAAGAAATTAATGGGATTGCGTCCTGATATGGCAAGGGTTAAGCGGAATGGGAAAATTAGTGATATTCCAATTGAAGAGTTAGTTGTTGGAGATTTAGTATTGGTTCGTCCGGGTGAAAAAATCCCTGTTGATGGTTTACTGGAAGATGGTTATTCAAATGTAGATGAGAGTATGATAACCGGAGAGCCTATACCTATAACTAAAGAAGTAGGAGATAAAGTTTTAACGGGAACGATTAATCAGAAAGGTTCATTCATTGTGAGAGCGGATAAGGTGGGAGAAAATACTTTATTAGCTCAAATCATACATAGGGTGCAAGAGGCACAAGGGAAAAAAGCTCCCGTTCAACGTATTGTGGATAAAGTGACTGCCGTATTTGTTCCGGTAGTGGTTTTAATAGCCATTCTTACTTTTTCAATATGGCTCATAGTGGGAGGATTCGACTCTTTTTCGTATGCCTTAATCTCAGCTGTTTCTGTATTGGTAATTGCTTGTCCCTGTGCTTTAGGCTTAGCTACTCCAACCGCATTGATGGTTGGAATTGGGAAGGCTGCAAATAATCATATTCTAATAAAAGATGCGGTTGCATTGGAGCAAATGTGTAAGGTAGATACTATTGTGTTTGATAAAACCGGCACCCTTACCGAAGGAAAACCAACTGTGGCAGGATGGCTTTGGGCTGTTCCTTCTGAACTGAAATATAAAGAAATTCTTTTGGCAGCAGAAATGAAATCAGAGCATCCTCTAGCCGGTTCGTTAGTTCAGAATTTAAGTAAAGTAGAACAGGTGAAACCTATAGCTGTGGATTCATTTAAAAGTTTGACAGGAAAAGGAATTGAGGTTACGGTAGATGGAAAGGGTTATTGGGTAGGCAGTCAACGTTTAATGCAAGAAAGGGGGCATGATGTACCTCAAGTACTAAAAGGGATGCTTATAAATTATGAAAACAAAGGATATGGAATCATATATTACGGTGATGAAGAACAATTGATAGCCATTATTGCTGTGAGTGATAAAATAAAGCCAACCTCGGTTGAAGCCATAGAAGAGTTACAAAGAAGCGGTTATGAGATTTGTATGTTGACGGGAGATGGAGAACGTTCTGCAGCAGGTGTTGCCCAACAATTGAGAATTGCAAATTATAAATCGGAGGTTTTGCCCTTAGATAAAGAATTGTATGTTCAGCAAATGCAGGCTGAAGGAAAAGTTGTGGCAATGGTTGGTGATGGAATTAATGATTCACAAGCGTTGGCTGTTGCTGATGTAAGCATTGCAATGGGAAAAGGGACAGATATTGCAATGGATGTGGCCATGGTTACTTTGATGACTTCGGATCTGTTATTATTACCCAAGGCCTTTCGCTTATCTCGTCAAACCGTTAAACTTATTCGTCAAAATTTATTTTGGGCATTTATTTATAATATCATAGGAATTCCCATTGCAGCAGGTGTGTTATACCCAGTGTGGGGCTTATTAATGAATCCAATGATAGCGAGTATGGCAATGGCTTTATCTTCTGTCTCGGTTGTTTTGAATAGTTTAAGTTTGGTAAGGAGAAAAGTATAAATCCTCTTTTCTTTTCTACTGTTTTTTCTATTTATCTTTGTGTTTATGAATATTGCAATAGAAAGTTGGGGTGTTATCCCTTATGCAGAAGCTTGGAGCAGACAAAAAAAATATTTTGAAGATATAATCCAAGCTAAATTACAAGGATTGAATTATACCAATCGTATCGTTCTATGTGAGCATACACCGGTTTATACTTTAGGTAAGAGTGGGGTTCAAAACAATATGCTTCTTAGTGATTTTGAACTCAAGAAAATAGGCGTTGAATTATATCATATTGACAGAGGGGGAGATATTACCTATCATGGACCGGGACAAATTGTTTGTTATCCTTTGTTGGACTTAGAATCTTTTGGGTTAGGATTAAGGGATTATATTCATTTGCTTGAAGAGTCAGTCATTAGGGTTTGTGCCCGGTATGGAATTGAGGCTTCACGATTGATTGGGGCAACGGGTGTTTGGCTAGATGTAGGAACGCTTCAAGAGAGAAAAATCTGTGCTATGGGGGTTCGTTGTAGTCATTTTGTTACTATGCACGGTCTTGCATTGAATGTAAATACAGATTTGAAATACTTTAATCATATCAATCCCTGTGGGTTTCAGGATAAAGGAGTAACCTCCATGGAAAAAGAGTTGGGACATCCATTAGTTGAAAAACAAGTGGCTAAACAACTAGCTAAAGAGCTTGTGGAATTATTGCAAGAAAGATGATTTTTTGTGTGTTGCCCTTTCTTTTTGTGAATAAAAGAAGTGTTATGCTAAACTTTCTGTCTGAGTTACGTTCAAATTAATAATATTTAGTTAGTTTTGTGGTGTGTTTTTTATTAAAAGTTTCGTGTGAAGATGAAAATAGAGATTATTCCTGCTTTAGATATTATTGATGGAAAATGTGTAAGACTTTCACAAGGGGATTATAATAAGAAAAAAGTCTATGGAGAAAACCCTTTGGATATTGCAAAACAAATGGAAGATGCAGGGATAACTCGCTTACATGTGGTTGATTTGGATGGTGCATTATCTTCCGGTATTGTTAATATAAACGTATTAAAGCAACTTGCAACTCAAACATCCTTAATCATAGATTTTGGAGGCGGAATTAAGACAGAGGATGATATTGATGCGGCCTTTCAATGTGGAGTTTCCATGGTAACAGTGGGGAGTATGGCAGTGAAAAATCCGGATCTTTTTCTGAAATGGTTAAATCGTTATGGAGGAGATAAGATTATATTAGGGGCTGATGTAAACCAAGGTAAAATAGCGATTAATGGATGGCAGGAGCAATCGTCGAGAGAGCTATTTCCTTTTTTGGAAGATTATGGTTCTAAAGGGGTGAAAAAGGTGATTTGTACCGATATAAGTAAAGATGGTATGTTACAAGGAACGAATATCAACCTTTACAGGGAGATACAAAAAGCTTTTCCCGATTTGTATTTAATTGCAAGTGGCGGAATTAGTTCCTTGCAAGATATTGATTGTTTAGTTGAGCATCAAATTCCGGGGGTTATTATTGGTAAAGCTTTATATGAAGGAAAAATTACTTTGAAAGATCTTCAGCCCTATTTATAGTTTAATAAATTAAGTGAACTAAAGACTTATCTAATGAAAAAAAGAATTATTCCTTGTTTGGATATTAAAAACGGAGAAACAGTAAAAGGGGTTAATTTTGTAAACTTAAAACATGCAGGTGATCCAATAGAGTTAGCTCAAGTTTATAATGAACAAGGAGCCGATGAATTGGTTATTTTAGACATCGCAGCTACTGTTGAAAAAAGAAAGACCTTTGATCAACTGGTCAAGGATATTGCAAAGGTGCTGTCCATCCCTTTAACCGTTGGTGGAGGAATTAGTGAATTAAGTGATGTAGAACGTTTATTGGATTCAGGTGCTCAAAAAGTGTCTTATAATTCAGCAGCACTCCGTAATCCTGATTTGATAGATGAGGTAGCTAGTCGTTTGGGCTCTAAAGTTTCCGTTATTGCAATCGATGCAAAGCAAACGGAAAAGGGATGGATGTGTTTGTTAGATGGTGGAAATACACTTTCAGATAAAACGCTATTAGATTGGGCCTATGAAGCCCAAGAACGGGGAGCAGGCGAAATTCTATTTACTAGCATGGATCACGATGGAAAGAAAAGTGGATTTCCTACTGCTATTTTAGCACAACTAACCGAAAAGCTTTCAATACCTGTTATAGCTTCAGGAGGAGCAGGATCCCTGGAGGATTTTAGAGATGCTTTTCTTATAGGTAATGTGGATGCTGCACTTGCTGCAAGTGTTTTTCACTTTGGGGAGATTAAAATACCGGAATTAAAAGCTTATCTTTGCAAACAAGGCATTTCGGTACGGAAATGATATAGTAAAAAATACGATTCAAAAACAGAGAGATGAAGATAAACTTTGATAAAGAGGGCTTAGTCCCCGCTATAATACAAGATATTGATTCAAAAAAGGTTTTAATGTTGGGATATATGAATGAAGAATCCTATCAGAAGACATTGGAAACCCAAAAAGTTACTTTTTATAGTCGATCTCGTCAAAGATTATGGACAAAAGGCGAGGAGAGTGGTAATTTCTTACAGCTTGTTTCCATAAAAGAAGATTGTGATAAAGATACTCTTTTGGTTGAGGTTCGCCCCGTTGGCCCTGTTTGTCATAAAGGAACTGATACCTGTTGGGGAGAAAAGAATGAAGAACCTTTACTTTTTTTGAAAAACCTACAAAATGTTCTGGATCAGCGATTTAAGGAGATGCCAGAGAACTCGTATACTACGCAGTTATTTCAGTCCGGGATAAATCGTATGGCTCAAAAAGTAGGAGAGGAAGCTGTAGAAACCATTATTGAGGCGACAAACGGTAAAGAGGATCGTCTTTTATATGAAGGTTCAGATTTAATTTACCATCTGATGGTGCTTTTGACTTCTAAAGGATATCGGATAGAAGATTTGGCTAGTGAGTTACAAGAAAGGCATAAAGAATCATGGAGAAAGCACTGATTGACTATAATCAAGTTTCTATTTATCAAGAGGAGCTTTGTATATTAAATAAAATTGATCTTTATTTGAAGCAGGGTGAATTTACTTATTTGATAGGGGCTGTAGGTGCTGGTAAAACAACTTTGCTTAAATCTTTTTATGCTGAATTGAAAATTACAGAAGGAGAGGGTAGTGTGTTAGATTATCCTATTTTAAAGATTAAAAGAAAACAAATCCCTAAGTTGAGACGAAATATAGGAATTGTATTTCAGGACTTCAGGTTGTTGACGGATCGTTCTGTCCATGATAATCTTTCTTTTGTTTTGAAAGCTACCGGTTGGAAGAAGAAACACGAAATAGATTTTCGTATAGAGGAAGTTTTGGATTTAGTTGGAATGAATCATAAAGGGTATAAATACCCTTATGAGTTATCCGGAGGTGAGCAACAACGTATTGTTATTGCACGTGCTATGTTGAATTCTCCTGCTATTATTCTAGCAGATGAACCAACCGGGAATTTAGATTTGGAAACCGGAAGGAATATTGTTGAATTGTTACATCAAATAGCTGAAAAAGGAACTTTGGTTGTTATGAGTACCCATAATCTGAATTATGTATATGAATATCCAGGAACCGTTTTACGTTGTCATGAGCGTCAATTAGTAGATGTAACCCAAGAATTTTACGAAATAAAAGAGAATAATTAATAAAAAAGAGAGAAGACAAAATGAAAGTATTAAAGTTTGGAGGTACTTCAGTTGGATCAGCAGAGCGAATTAAAGAGGTAGCCAAATTAATAGCTGATGGAGAGAGAAAAATCGTGGTTTTTTCAGCTATGTCAGGTACGACAAATACATTGGTTGAGATTTCTGATTACTTATATAAGAAGAACCCGGAAGGAGCTAATGAAGTCATTAATAAGCTAGAAGATTTATATGTAGAACATATAAATGAGCTTTACGATACTCCTGAATACAAGAAAAAAGGATTTGAGCTAGTTCATTCTCATTTTGATTCTATACGAAAGTATACGAAAGATTTGTTTACTCTTTTTGAGGAAAAAGTACTCTTAGCTCAGGGTGAATTGATTTCTTCAGCAATGATTAATTATTATTTGCAGGAACAAGGAGTTAATTCAGTTTTAATTCCTGCGTTATCTTTTATGCGTATGGATAAAAATAATGATCCTGATCCCATATATATTCGGGAGAAATTAATTCAACAACTAGAGCAATATCCCGAAGCAGAATTATTCATAACCCAAGGTTATATTAGTAGAAATGCATATGGTGAGATCGATAATCTTCAACGCGGTGGAAGCGATTATACAGCATCATTGATAGGTTCGGCCATTAAAGCAGAAGAAATACAAATTTGGACGGATATTGATGGTATGCATGATAATGATCCTCGGATAGTGGAAAAAACATCCCCTGTACGTCATTTGGAATTTGAGGAGGCAGCAGAGTTGGCTTATTTTGGAGCTAAGATTTTGCATCCCACTTGTATTCAGCCTGCTAAATATGCAAACATTCCTGTTCGTTTATTGAATACGATGGATCCATTAGCTCCCGGAACCTTAATTTCTAATGCCGGGGGAAAAGATAAAAAAATAAAAGCAGTTGCTGCAAAAGAAAACATCACAGCAATTAAAATCAAGTCCAGTCGTATGTTATTGGCCTATGGATTTTTACGTAAAGTTTTTGAGATTTTTGAAAGTTATGAAACTCCGATTGATATGATTTGTACCTCTGAAGTAGGGGTGTCGGTTACAATTGATAATACTCGTAACTTGAATGAAATACTAAATGACTTAAGAAAATATGGTACTGTTACTATAGATGAAGAAATGTGTATCATCTGTGTGGTTGGAGATTTGTCTTGGGAAAATGTTGGATTTGAAACTCAGGCTTTGGAGGCCATGAAGAATATTCCCGTGCGTATGATTTCGTTTGGAGGAAGTAATTATAATATTTCTTTTTTAATCCGAAACGATGATAAGGAGAAAGCTTTACGCCAATTAAGTGACCATTTATTCAATAATAAATAGAAAAAAGAAAGTGGTTGAAATGCAAAAAGGACATTTCCCCATAGAACAATTTAAGAATCTTAAAACCCCATTTTATTATTACGATACAGCACTTCTTAGGAGAACCTTGGATATTGTTTGTGAAGAAGTAAAGGTCTTTGACCAATATGCAGTGCATTATGCATTAAAGGCAAATACGAATCTCAAATTG
Source organism: uncultured Bacteroides sp. (assembly GCA_964522975.1). GTDB lineage: Bacteria > Bacteroidota > Bacteroidia > Bacteroidales > Bacteroidaceae > Bacteroides_E. The sequence continues at coordinate 12,652 of CAZFXK010000024.1, forward strand.
TTATCTATCATTCAATCCTATGGATTAGGTGCTGATTGTGTAAGTGGGGGGGAAATTCAAGCGGCCTTGGATGCTGGTTTTTCGTCTGATAAAATTGTTTTTGCAGGGGTGGGAAAGGCTGATTGGGAGATTGAACTAGCTCTTGATCAGGATATTTTCTGTTTCAATGTGGAATCAAAACCGGAGTTGGAAGTAATTAATGATTTAGCAGCTAAGCACAATAAAATTGCTCGTGTTTGTTTGCGTGTGAATCCAAATGTGGGTGCACATACTCATTCGAATATAACAACTGGTTTAGCTGAGAATAAATTTGGAATAGGTTTAACTGAGTTAAAAGAGGTTATAGAATTTGCTCAAGAAGCAAAATCTATTGATTGGATTGGACTACATTTTCATATTGGTTCCCAAATTATTGATCCGGATGATTTTATTGCATTATGTAATCGGATAAATACCATCCAAAATTATTTAGAAGCGCATCGTGTTCAAGTGTCCCATATTAATGTTGGAGGAGGATTAGGTATTAATTATACAAATCCAAATCGTGAACCTATACCGGATTTCAAGCATTATTTTGAAACTTATGAAGGAAAGTTGAAGTTACGACCTCATCAAACCATTCATTTTGAATTGGGGAGGTCCATTGTTGGGCAATGTGGTTCATTGATCTCACGTGTATTATACGTGAAGCAAGGTGCTAAAAAGCAATTTGCCATACTGGATGCAGGAATGACTGAATTGATTCGCCCTGCTTTATATCAGGCCTATCATAAAATAGAAAACCTTTCTTCTGATAAAGGAATAGAAGCTTATGATGTAGTGGGCCCAATATGTGAATCGTCAGATGTGTTTGGAAAAGCAATAGACTTGAACAAAGTTGAGCGAAGGGATATTGTTGCTATTCGTTCAGCTGGTGCATATGGTGAAGTTATGGCTTCCCGATATAATTGCAGAGAACTTCCTTTAGCCTATGTTTCTGATGAATTAAAATCTGAAATCAGAAAATAGTTCATTGATTTCTGAACAAAGAAAATTACTCTCTGTTATATCTTAATAAGTAAATATTTAAATTTATAATGTTATGATATCAGAAAAATTACTTAAAGAATTAAATCGACAGATTACGGCTGAATTATGGTCTGCCAATCTCTATTTGTCTATGGCCTATTTTATGGAACACCAAGGTTATCCGGGATTTGCTCAATGGCTTAAAATGCAAAGTGAGGAAGAGAGAGATCATGCAAAAGATTTTGCGAGTTATATTTTATCACGAGGTCGTGAAGTCATTATTGATAAGATAGATGTTGTTCCTTTAGGATGGGGAACTCCTTTGGAATTATTTGAGCATGTTTATAAGCATGAGTGTCATATTTCAGAACTAATCAATGAGTTGATGACTTTAGCAAAGGAAGAAAAAGACTATGCGACAGAATCTTTCTTATGGAAATATATTATTGAGCAAAGAGAAGAAGAAGATTCTACATCAGCTGTAGTAGATCAAATCAAGAAGGCTGATCAGGTGGGGCTGTTGTTCCTTGATGCCCAATTAGGTAAAAGGGAAGATTAAAACAAAGCTTATTACTGTTATACAAAAAAAGACTTGGATCATCCAAGTCTTTTTTTGTATTTTTAGATTTATTCTTGATTTTAAGGAGTTTTGAACCCTTATAATTGCAATGTGTAGTTTGCATTCTGTGAAATAAAGAGTATATTTGCAAATGAATAAACGTTAAGAAATTATCATTTAAATTGAAATGGAATCGTTCTATCGTACACATACTTATTTAATAAAACACATCAATGCTCCTGTTCGTAGATACTTAATGGATGAAATTGATTGGAACGATAGGCTCATAGGTATCAAAGGTACACGAGGAATAGGAAAAACCACTTTTTTATTGCAGTATGCAAAAGAAAAGTTTGGAACAGATCCCTCTTGCCTTTATATAAATATGAACAATTTCTATTTTGCGGGAAATGGATTGAAAGAGTTCGTTGATTGTTTTGTTAAAGATGGGGGTAAGGTTCTTCTGATAGATCAGGTTTTCAAATATCCTAATTGGAGTAAAGATATTCGTCATTGTTATGATGCTTATCCTGACTTAAAAATCATATTTACAGGATCATCTGTAATGCGGTTAAAAAAAGAAAATGCAGAGTTAAGGGATATCGTAAAAAGTTACAACCTGCGTGGATTTTCTTTTCGTGAATTTTTGAATTTACAAACAGGCATGAGATTTCAATCTTATACATTAGATGAGATATTGAAAGATCATGAAAAAATAGCAAAAGGAATAAACGTAAAAGTTAAGCCAACAGATTTTTTTTCTGATTATATGCATCATGGTTTTTATCCGTTTTTTTTGGAGAAAAGGAGCTTTTCTGAAAATTTACTTAAAACCATGAACATGATGATAGAAGTTGATATTCTTTTAATCAAACAAATAGAATTAAAATATCTATCTAAAATAAAAAAATTACTATATTTATTGGCTGTTGATGGACCTCAAACTCCAAATGTCAGTCAATTGGCAAATGCAATAGAAACATCGCGTGCGACTGTTATGAATTATATTAAATATTTAGCTGATGCACGTTTAATTAATATGTTTTATCCGAAAGGATGTGATTTCCCCAAGAAACCTTCTAAGATTTTGATGCATAATTCAAATCTTATTTATTCTATTTATCCTATGAATGCTAAATATCAAGATATACTGGGAACATTCTTTGTTAATGCATTATGGAAAGATCATAAGGTGAATAAAGCAAAGGCAAGGCAAACTTTTTTAATTGATGAATCGCAGATTTATAGAATACTAACCAAGAATTCTAAGGTTAAATGTGAAAAAGATATTATCTATGCTGTAGATGAGTTGGATGTTGGTGAAGATAATCAAATTCCTCTTTGGCTATTTGGCTTTTTATATTGATATATTTATTACTTAATAATAACTAGTTATGACTAAACAGAAAAAATTTATTACCTGTGATGGAAATCAAGCTGCTGCACATATTTCATATATGTTCTCTGAAGTAGCTGCGATATATCCAATCACTCCCTCTTCAACTATGGCTGAGTATGTAGATGAATGGGCGGCAGCAGGACGTAAAAACATCTTTGGTGAAACTGTTTTAGTAGAAGAGTTACAGTCGGAAGCCGGAGCTGCAGGAGCATTGCACGGTTCACTCCAAGCTGGAGCTTTATCTACTACTTATACGGCTTCTCAAGGATTACTCTTGATGATTCCCAATATGTACAAAATAGCTGCAGAGTTATTGCCTTGTGTATTCCATGTGTCCGCCCGAGCTATTGCTGCTCAGGCTTTATCAATCTTTGGTGATCACCAGGATGTTATGGCTACACGTCAAACGGGTTTTGCTATGTTGGCTGAGGGATCGGTTCAGGAAGTTATGGACTTATCTGCTGTAGCACATCTTGCTACTATTAAGTCTCGTATTCCTTTTATCAATTTCTTTGATGGCTTCCGTACTTCCCATGAGATTCAAAAGATTGAGATGTTAGAGGGAGAAGATTTAGCCCATCTAATAGATCAAAATGCACTTCATGAATTCCGTCAGCGTGCACTTAAACCCTCTGATCCGGTAATGAGAGGTATGGCTGAAAATCCTGATGTCTATTTCCAACATCGTGAAGCAGCTAATCCTTTCTATGAAGCTGTTCCTGAAATTGTTGAGGAATATATGGCTGAGATATCTAAAATAACCGGAAGGAAATATGATTTATTTAATTATTACGGTGCTGAGGATGCAGATCGTGTAATTATAGCCATGGGGTCAGTTACTGAAGCTGCTCGTGAAGCCATTGATCATATGATGGAGCAAGGAGAGAAAGTGGGACTTGTCGCAGTTCATCTTTATCGTCCTTTCTCTGCTAAACACTTCTTGGCTGCAGTACCAAAGACTGCTAAAAAGATTGCTGTTCTTGATCGTACAAAAGAGCCTGGAGCGACAGGAGAACCATTATACTTAGATGTAAAAGATTGTTTCTACGGAAAAGAAGATGCACCTCTTATTGTAGGTGGTCGTTATGGTCTTTCTTCAAAAGATACTACTCCGGCACAGATTGTGTCTGTGTTTGAGAATCTAAATCAAAAAATGCCTAAAAATCAGTTTACCATTGGTATTGTTGATGATATTAGCTTTACCTCACTTCCGGAAAAGGAAGAACTGGTTTTAGGTGGTGATAATATGTATGAAGCTAAATTTTTTGGTTTAGGTTCAGATGGAACTGTGGGTGCTAATAAGAACTCAATTAAAATTATTGGTGATAATACTGATAAATATTGTCAAGCTTATTTCTCATATGATTCTAAAAAATCAGGAGGGTTCACTTGTTCTCACTTGCGTTTTGGTGATTCTCCTATTCGTTCAACCTATTTTGTAAATACACCAAACTTTGTAGCTTGTCACGTTCAGGCTTACTTAAGAATGTACGATGTTACTCGTGGTTTGCGTAAAAATGGAACATTCTTGTTGAACACCATTTGGGAAGGTGAAGAGCTAGTTAAGCATTTGCCCAATGATGTAAAACGTAAATTTGCTCAAGATAACATTAAGGTTTATTACATTAATGCAACTGAGATTGCACAAGAAATAGGTTTAGGTAATCGTACGAATACCATTCTTCAATCTGCCTTCTTCCGTATTACGGGTATTATTCCCACTGATTTAGCAGTAGAACAGATGAAAGCGTTCATTGTGAAATCTTATGGACGTAAAGGGGAAGATATTGTAAACATGAACTATGCTGCGGTTGATAGAGGAGATGAATATAAAGAGCTGAAAGTAGATCCGGCTTGGGCTAACTTGCCTGCTGATAAACCGGAAGAAAATGATTATCCTGACTTTATCAATGAGGTTGTATTTCCTATTAATGCACAAGATGGAGATTCTCTTCCAGTATCTGCTTTTAAAGGAATAGAAGATGGTACGTGGATGCCCGGAACTTCAAAATATGAAAAACGTGGAGTTGCTGCTTTTGTTCCTGAATGGAATCCCGAAAACTGTATACAGTGCAACCAGTGTGCTTATGTTTGTCCTCATGCATCTATTCGTCCTTTCGTGTTGGATGAAGGAGAACAAAAAGGATCTGATTTCCCATCATTAAAAGCTCTTGGTAAGCAGTTTAATGGTATGACTTTCCGCATTCAAGTTAATGTATTAGACTGTCTTGGTTGTGGGAACTGTGCTGACATTTGTCCCGGGAATCCGAGAAAAGGAGGAACTGCTCTTACAATGAAACCTTTAGAAACTCAATTGGAACAAAGTGAAAATTGGGATTACTGTATTAGTGATGTGAAGAGTAAACAGCATTTAGTTGATGTTAAAAGTAGTGTGAAAAACTCACAATTCGCTACGCCATTATTTGAGTTTTCTGGTGCTTGTGCGGGTTGTGGTGAAACCCCTTATGTTAAGTTGTTGACTCAACTATTTGGCGATCGTCAGATGGTAGCAAATGCTACAGGGTGTTCTTCCATTTATTCCGGTTCTGTGCCTTCTACTCCTTATACAACCAATGAAAGAGGAGAGGGGCCTGCTTGGGCGAATTCACTGTTTGAAGATTTCTGTGAGTTTGGATTAGGTATGCAATTAGCTAATGAAAAAATGCGTAGTCGTATTGAACGGTTAATGACTGAAGCATTAGATTGTGAGGACTGCTCTGAGGAGATTAAAGCTTTATTTAAAGCGTGGATTGAAAATAAAAATGAGCCTGATCAAACGAAAGAATTAGCAGATAAAATAATTCCTATGCTTGAAGAATCCACTTGTAAATATTGCAAAGAGATTTATGGAATAAAACACTATCTGGTAAAACGCTCGCAATGGATTATAGGAGGTGATGGAGCTTCTTATGATATCGGTTTTGGAGGATTAGACCATGTAATAGCCAGTGGAAAAGATGTAAACATTATGGTACTTGACACTGAGGTTTATTCTAATACGGGAGGCCAATCATCAAAAGCCACACCTCTGGGAGCTATTGCTAAATTTGCTGCTTCTGGTAAGCGCGTCCGTAAGAAAGATTTAGGTTTGATGGCTACAACTTATGGTTATGTGTATGTTGCTCAAATTGCTATGGGGGCTAATCATGCCCAAACCTTAAGAGCTATACGTGAAGCTGAGGCCTATAATGGTCCTTCATTAATCATTGCTTATTCTCCATGTATTAGCCACGGTATTCGTGGAGGTATGGGAGTTGCTCAACGAGAAGAACAGAAGGCAGTAGAGTGTGGATATTGGCACTTATGGCGTTATAATCCTGAATTAGAAGCAGAAGGGAAGAATCCTTTCAGTTTAGATTCAAAAGAGCCTGATTGGGATAAATTCCATGGTTTCTTGTTGGGAGAAAGACGTTATTCAAGTGTTAAAACACTTTATCCAAAAGAGGCTGAAGAGTTGTTCCAAGCTGCTCAAGATAATGCTAAATGGAGATATAAAAACTACAAACGTTTAGCTGAAATGGACTGGAATCAAGAAAGTAAAGAAGAAGATAAATAATCATTTATCCTAAATAAACGAAAGGGAGAGCGTTCAATTAAATGCTCTCCCTTTTTTCTATGTCAAAATCTTTGCTGATTTATTACGTTAATTTCTATCTGTTGTTTATCTCTTCTTTGTTAGAATTTTTAATAAGTTATTCGTGATCATGATGTGCCGCATCCGATTCTGCCTTATCTTTATGTACAGTTCCGTGAGGATGTTCAGGTTTAGCATATATTGAATATAGCTTCAACGGTTTGTCTCCTTTATTGATGATGTTGTGCCACTTGCCTGAAGGAATAAAAATAGCATCATCGTCGCTTGCTTTACGAATAAAAGAAAGTTCGTCTTGTTTATCGCCCATCAATACTTCTGCTTCGCCTTCCTCAATACGGAGAAATTGTTCAATGTCATTGTGTATTTCTAATCCCACTTCTCCACCAACGGGAATGGACATGACGGTCAGTTGTAAGTTGTTTCCTGTCCATAGGGTAGTTCGGAAAGTTCCGTTTTCTAATGTATAATCTTCAATGTTAATAACTAATGGGTCTGGCCCAAAATCCTTGAATACTGCCTCGCTTTTTTCTTTTTGTGTAGTTTCTGTAATCTGATTATCTTGATCACTCTTTTGAGTTGGTTGGCATGAGAATAACCCGATTAATATGATTCCTGCAAATATAATTCTTTTCATGGCTAAATAATTTTAAAGAGTTAAAAGGTGTTGATAATTAACTCTTTAAGTTAGTCATAATTTTGTAATATTGAAACAAGAAAATGGAATTTTTTAAGATTGTGATAAATAGTTTGTGCATTTTAATAGGAGATGTAAAGTTAAATTAAACCTTTTATGGAGGCCCAATTTAATGATGTGCATATTAGTTTATCCCAAATCAGTCGTTAGACTTATTTTCTAATGACCGCCATTAGAAAATATTTGCTTTAATATATTATATCATAACTAATTACGATGTCATAAAGCTATAAAATCAGCTTGAAATGAAACACCTGAAAGGTGAAAAATATCAATGATACTTTATTGTATTTGTGTGGTTTATTAGTGTTACTGTGTTCCTAATGGCCGATTTGGGTTAAATTTGAGTCTGTTTCTTATTCTTTTCTTTAAAAAAGAATAAGCTCAAACTTAATTCAAGGTTTGAGCTTATTTTATTCCCTTTAGAGGTGATAATTAATTCTTAAGATTGTAATACTTTAAGAATTGAGTTCTTTCAAACATGTTATGCCCTTTTACATCTTCAGCGTTTAATTTACCTTTAAATTGCGTAATCCTATCATAGCCTTTTTTGTCCATCCATTGGGATAAGAAATCAACCATTTCTTGGATGATTCCATTTTTGTTTTTGTAAACCGTGCTACAAATTTCTACTGCAGAGGCGCCGGCTAAAAGGGTTTTAATTACATCCTCCGGGATATGTACTCCTCCTGAAGCGGCATAATCTATACGAGGTGTCTTAACTGATCCTATACCTATCCATCTCAGTGCATGGGCTAATTCGGAGCGGTGACTAAATACAGATCCAACTGTGTGAGTTTGTGCCTCAATATTTATGTCCGGTTGATAGAATCGATTAAAAAGAACTACACCTGCAGCTCCGTTTGCATATAACTGATCAATTAAGGTTATGGGATTCGTTAAATTTTGTCCCAATTTCATGATAATGGGCAAATTAATGGTTTGCTTAATATGCTTTAGAATATTAATATGTTGTAGTTCAAAAGATCCAAATTCATATTTCAAATCCGATTGGAGGGCAAGAATATTAATTTCAAGCGCATCAGCTCCTGCTTTTTCTATCTCAGTAGCAAAATCCACCCATTCATTATCTGTAAAACAGTTGATGCTGGCAATGATGGGAATGGAGCATTTCTCTTTGCTTTTTTCAATAAGTTTTAAATATTCTGATAATTGGTAGTGACGTAAATAACGTTGAACATCTCTGGACATATGGGTGTAATATCCCTCTCGTTGCATTTGAGCAGATTCCAACATAATCTGTTCTTCGAAAAGAGATTTAAGGACAATGGCTCCAGCTCCGGCTTTGTCTAGCTTTTCGTTTTTCTCTGCATTATCTGTTAAGCCGGAACTCCCAATGATAATTGGATTTTTAAGTTGTAGTCCGGCAAAACTTGTCTTCAAATCAGCCATAATATCTAATTTATTTCTTGGTTAATATTTCTTTCTGTTTGGAATATTAATATTCCCGTTCTCCAAATACGGCAGTACCAATCCGAATCATGGTGCTACCTTCTTCTATAGCAATAAGATAGTCCTCTGACATTCCCATTGATACTTCCTTAAAATAAGGTTTTTTTGCAAAATAGTACTCTTTTAGTTCTTCAAAAAAGTGATAGAGGCTTTGGAATTCTTCTCTAATCTTCTTTTTGTTATCTGTAAAAGTAGCCATTCCCATAACACCACATACTTTAATGTTCTCAAAAGAGTTCCATTCTTCACCGACTAATAATTCTCTGCATTCCTCAAAAGAAAAGCCAAATTTAGAGCTTTCATCCGCGATGTGAATTTGTAATAGACAAGAAACCATTCGATCTGCTTCTTTAGCCCGTTGGTTTATCTCTCGTAATAAACGAAGGGAATCTACCCCGTGAATCAAAGAGATAAAAGGAACAATTTCTTTTACTTTATTACGTTGTAAATGTCCAATAAAGTGCCATTCAATATCTTTAGGAAGAATATCTTTTTTTTGTACCAACTCTTGAACTTTGCTTTCTCCAAAAATGCGATGTCCTTCATTGTAAGCCTTCATAATAGCTTCAGGGGAATGGAATTTTGAGACAGCTATAAGTTTTACAGAAGTTGGAAGCTTAGTCTTTATCTCTTTTAGTTGGCTTGCAATACTCATTTCATGTTTAATTCAATTATAACCTACTATTAATCTTCAGTATTCTGTTTCGATACTTTTTCAGCATCAAAGGGAAAAATATCTATAATGGCAGTTTCTATAACAGAAGCAATTTCATAATCGGCTAAAGTACCTTTCATACCTTCTTCCAAATTATCTATTGCTTTTTTTAAACTTCCGGCCTGTACTAAAACTTGAGTTGAAGATTTTTTTTCTTTCCCACTCTTATCATCTAAAGTTATGAAATATAGTTTACATTTATACCATTTATCATCACTTTCCAATGGACTAGAGAACAGTTCGCTATATTTTGCCCGTTTTATGTCTGAGACAGTAAACTCACCGGATATAAAGGGTTGCATTTCTTCAATTATTCTGGCTTCTGCTTCAGTAAAACTTAAAGCATCTACCAAATAGGGTTCATTTACCTTTGCTGTAACTCCATTTTCCATCAATTTCTCGTAGCGAACTTTACATTCAAACCAATTATGCATCATACTATTTAAATTTCTGTTTATATTTTTACGCAATCAAAGGTAAAGTATTATTTTTTTATTTAAAGGTTTTTTTCAATAAATCGCGTACTAATAAAGGCTTGTCAGTAGTTATGAAGTCAACACCCAAATCAATAAGTTGTTTCATCTCTTTTTCTTTGTTTACGGTCCATGCGTTTACTTTAAGACCCAGATTATGACTCTTTTCAATCCACTGTGGGTTTTTTAGATAAATGTCATAATGGTAATCAGGTCCGGTACAGCCTATTTCTTTAAGTTCCTGTGGAGATAAATCTCCCTCTAAATAATAGGTTGGAATAGAAGGAGCCTTTTGAATCATTTCTTTGACTGCATGAATCGAAAAACTGATGAATTCAATTCTTTCTTCATATTGATATTCTTTTATGAGTTCAATGATTTTCTCAATGGCGTATGATTCCATTTCAGGTGATTCTAATTTTTTAAGTTCTAAGATTAATTTGATGGAGAGAGGCCGAGCAGCATCAAAATAATCGGCTAAAGTAGGCATTGTTTCTTTATTCTTTAATTTAATGGTAGCCAATGTTTTTGCTGGTGTTTTTGCAATGTTATAACCCCATATTCCCGGATCATGATTAACCACTAAAACACTGTCTTTGCTAATTCTAACATCAAATTCAGTTCCGTAGATTCCCAATGAATCAGCTTTTATTAAGGCTGTAATGCTGTTTTGAGCCGAACCTGCCGTATTCCAGTAACCTCTGTGGGCAATGATTTTTGTTTGAGACATAGCAAAAGTTGCATAAAATGCTACAATGAGAAGAATGGTTTTTTTTATGTTCATTTTTTAAAAGTTAATTGTGTAACCCCTTGAATTCTATTGATTAAAGATAAATGAAACCCTCGATAAATGAAAGTTTATTCATTAAATTAATATATGCACTAGGGTAGAAAAAGGATCATAATCAGTGTTTTTATTTTCTCTTCGTCAATAAAAAACGGAAGTGAACAAGAGTTTATTCCTATAGACTATTTTCATCTTTGCACATCTTAAAAAAGGAAGGGATTTGTTATGTTTTTGGTTATAAAAAGAAACAGTATTTATATTGAATGAGATAGAAAAGTTTTTCTGACCGTATAAACGGTTAATATCCTCTTTTATTTTGTATTTTTGTGATTCACTTTTTGGAAGAAAAAAATTAGAATTAAATAGAATGGCAAAAGAATTAAAAGATTTAACCAAACGAAGTGAAAATTATTCACAATGGTATAATGATTTAGTGTTAAAAGCTGATTTAGCCGAACCTTCTGCAGTAAGAGGTTGTATGGTAATTAAACCTTATGGCTATGCGATATGGGAAAAAATTCAACGTCAGTTAGATGATATGTTTAAGGAGACAGGACACGTTAATGCCTATTTTCCTTTACTCATTCCTAAGTCGTTTTTGAGTCGTGAAGCAGAACACGTTGAAGGCTTTGCTAAAGAATGTGCTGTTGTAACCCATTATCGTTTGAAAAATGCTGAAGACGGATCGGGAGTCGTAGTTGATCCTACTGCAAAGTTAGAAGAAGAGTTAATCATACGTCCCACTTCAGAAACCATAATTTGGAATACCTATAGAAACTGGATTCAATCTTATCGTGATCTTCCCATTTTATGTAACCAATGGGCTAATGTATTTCGTTGGGAAATGCGTACCCGTTTGTTCTTGCGTACTGCAGAATTTTTATGGCAAGAAGGACATACAGCACACGCCACGCGTGAAGAGGCAGAAGAAGAAACCTTAAAGATGTTGAATGTGTATGGAGAGTTTGCTGAGAAATATATGGCCGTTCCTGTAGTGAAAGGAGTTAAAACAGAAAGTGAGCGATTTGCCGGAGCTGTAGATACTTACACCATTGAAGCGATGATGCAGGATGGGAAAGCTTTACAGAGTGGAACATCTCATTTCTTGGGACAGAATTTTGCCAAGGCTTTTGATGTGCAGTTTGTAAATAAAGACAATGAGATGGAGTATGTTTGGGCTACTTCGTGGGGTGTTTCAACGCGTTTAATGGGAGCTCTCATTATGACCCATTCAGATGATAATGGATTGGTTTTACCTCCCAAATTGGCACCTACTCAGGTAGTAATCATTCCTATTTATAGAAATGAAGAACAGAAGGCAGCGGTAGATAAAGAGGTGAATCAAATTAAAAAGCAATTAAGAAATCTGGGTATTTCAGTAAAGTATGATGATGCCGATAATAAACGTCCCGGTTTTAAGTTTGCCGATTATGAATTAAAGGGAGTGCCTGTTCGCTTAGTATTAGGGGCACGCGATTTAGAGAATGGCACAATTGAAGTGATGCGGAGGGATACGTTGGAAAAAGAGACACGGCCAATAGAGGGAATTGTGGATTATGTAAAACAATTATTGGTTGATATTCAGGATAATATCTATAAAAAAGCCTTGACTTTTAGAGATGAGATGACTTATACTGTAGATACTTATGATGAATTCAAGGAGCAAATAGAAAAAGGAGGATTTATTTTAGCACATTGGGATGGAACTCCTGAAACAGAAGAAAAAATTAAAGAGGAAACTAAAGCTACTATTCGTTGTATTCCATTAGAGGGAGATAAAACTCCCGGAAAATGTATGGTTACCGGTAAACCATCTGAATGTAGAGTGGTTTTTGCTCGTTCTTATTAAAAACGTTTTTTGAGAAACTGATTTTGGTTAAATCATAGAAAAAGAGGAAGAATTTTATCTTTCTCTTTTTTTCTTTTTAATTTTTCATTAGTCTGTAACTTTATATTATCTTACTCAAATATATTCAAAGCATAAATAAGTTATGAACGAAAAATACGAAGTCTATTATCTTTCTGTGGATGGAGAAAAAATGGGTCCATACACCTTTGAAGATTTAAAGAAAATTCCCATCACTGCCAAAACCTTAGTCTGGGTTGAAGACAAAGGAGTGTGGTCTGAAGCAAAGGATTTAAACGAATTATCGTCTTTATTGCCTCAATACACAGATTCCGACCTTTCTGCTTCCACCTATAAAGCACCTCCTAAAACATGGTTTATTGAATCCATTTTAGTTACCATTTTCTGTTGTATGCCCTTTGGTGTTGTAGGGTTGGTTTATGCCATACAAGTACGCAGTATGATTGAGATTGGGCGATTAGATCTGGCTGAAAAATTCTCAAAACAAGCTAAAACCTGGACTATCATAAGTTTTTTCGTCGGATTGTTTTTTGTGTTTATATGGGTTTTACTTGTAATACTCTCTTTTTTATCAGGAATTGCAAATCAATTGGAACTATTTCCTGCATAAACTACACTAACTGAATTTATGGAAGAACAACTAAAACAATATTACCTTTCACAGAACGGAGAGAGAAAAGGACCTTATACTTTTGAGGAATTAAAGACAATTCCTTTAACTGCACGTACATTGGTGTGGATTGATGGGGAAGAAGGGTGGAAAACGGCAGAGCAAATAGAGGAGTTGCGTTCGTTATTGAATCTTTCTTTAGAGCAAGAGAATGGTTATAAGCAGACGTTTATTCCTGCTAAAACATGGTTGCTTGAATCCATCATCGTGACAATTATTTGTTGCTTGCCTTTTGGCGTTATAGGTATTGTTTATGCTGTTAAAGTACAAATGATGAATACGGAAAAGCAGATGGATCTAGCACAAAAGTATTCAGATAAAGCAAAGAATTGGATTTTGTGGGGAATTGCAGCCGGATTGGTTGCTTATGTCTTTATGCTGGCGTTTTATATTTTAGCTATGTTCTATTTTACGGCAACCATCTTGTAGGTCTTTTTAAGTGTTAAATGAATAGGAAAAGAATTTTATTATATCTCTCTATTTTTGTAGCATTACTCCTATTTATAGGTGTTTATTTTCTATTTGATCCTACAACTAATCTTTTTTTTCCTAAATGTGTTTTTTATACCTTGACAGGCTATAAATGCCCGGGATGTGGTTCACAACGTGCCATTTATCATTTGTTACATTTCAATTTTGTCGATGCACTTAAAGCAAACCTACTTTTAGTTTTAACCATACCTTTAGTCCTTTTATTGGTGTATGCCGAAATTGTAAGAACAAAAAAGAGAAGTTTCTATATTAAAATACATTCTCTAAAATTGATTGTAGGCTATTTTGTCGTAGTTTTACTTTGGGGTGTCCTGCGTAATGTGTTTGG
>CAZFXK010000025.1:0-15332 GCA_964522975.1 uncultured Bacteroides sp.
TAATACAACAAAAATCCATTTTACATGTTTCATGTAATTCGGTTTTAGTTAATACTATTCGGGACTGTGTTCAACAGCGATTTCTCCCGAAATATTACCTGTGTAGATCTTTTACAACAAATACATCTTGTTATAGTTATAAGATCTTTTTTCAGAAATCGGGGACAAAGGTAAGGAATAATTTCCCCTAAATCCAAACTTATTCTCCACTTTCTTATATTTACTCTCCTCTTTTTCAACACTTTTTAGCACGGAATCCCTTATTTTTCATTACTTTTGCATTTCTTAAAACAATATTTGAATAGGGATGGACATATCACCAAATGAATTGATACTAATCCGTGTTACAGGAGAAGATCGCCCGGGTTTAACGGCTGCAGTAACAGAAGTCTTAGCGAAATACGATGCAACAATCTTAGATATTGGCCAGGCCGACATACACAATACACTTTCTTTAGGCATTCTCTGTAAAACCCACGAGAAACAATCGGGATTTATGATGAAAGAGTTGCTTTTTAGTGCTTCTCAATTAAATGTTAGCGTTCGTTTCTACCCTATCACTAAAGAAGAATACGAACGTTGGGTTGGAATGCAAGGAAAAAATCGCTACATCTTAACCCTACTGGGCCGTAAGCTGACTGCAAGGCAAATTCATACTGCATCTCAAATCTTGGCTGATCAGGGATTAAATATTGATGCCATCAAAAGATTAACAGGAAGAATGCCGTTAGATGAATGTAAGGCAAACATTCGTTCTTGTATTGAGTTTTCTGTGCGAGGAACACCACGCGATAGAATAAAAATGCAAGAAAAATTAATGTTATTATCACGCGATTTAGAGTTAGATTTTTCTTTTCAATTAGACAATATGTATCGCCGCATGCGTCGATTAATTTGTTTTGACATGGATTCCACACTCATCAAAACAGAAGTAATAGATGAGTTAGCTGAAAGAGCCGGAGTGGGAAGTCAAGTAAAAGCCATTACAGAAAAAGCCATGAGAGGCGAAATTGATTTTAAAGAGAGCTTCATTCAACGAATTTCGCTCCTTAAAGGGTTAGAAGAATCAGTACTAAAAGAGGTTGCTGAAAATTTACCCATAACAGAAGGGGTAGATCGCCTGATGTATGTTCTGAAGAAATACGGTTATAAAATTGCAATCTTATCCGGTGGATTCACCTATTTTGGTGAATATCTACAAAGCAAATATGACATTGATTATATTTATGCTAATGAACTTGAAATAGTAGATGGAAAACTAACCGGAAAACATATTGGTGAAATAGTAGATGGCAAACGTAAGGCAGAGCTATTGAAACTCATTGCACAAGTTGAAAAGGTTGATATAGCACAAACCATTGCTGTTGGTGATGGAGCTAACGACTTACCCATGCTTGGGGTAGCGGGCTTAGGAATTGCCTTCCATGCTAAACCTAAAGTGGTTGCCAATGCTAAGCAATCAATTAATACCATAGGCTTAGACGGGGTTCTCTATTTTCTAGGCTTCAAAGATTCCTATTTAGATGAACAAGGTAAGCTTTAACATAAAGTACGACTAAAATTAATAATAAAAATAAACAGATGAAGTTTTCAGAATTAAATCTTCACGAAGACATATTAGAGGGATTAGATGCCATGAACTTTGAAAAATGCACAGAAGTTCAAGAAAAAGCAATTCCTGAAATATTAAAAGGACATGATATCATTGCCATTGCGCAAACAGGCACAGGAAAAACAGCAGCTTTTGTACTCCCCATTCTACACAAACTTGGTGAAGATAATGATTCTAAGGGAATAAGATGCATCATTATGTCTCCTACGCGAGAATTGGCCCAGCAAATTGATCAAGAATTACAAGGGTTTGCCTATTTTTCATCCATTTCAAGTGTACCTGTATATGGGGGTAATGATAGTGCTGCTTTTGAGCAACAAAAAAGAGGGTTAACTCAAGGGGCCGATATAGTTATTGCAACTCCGGGACGCCTTTTATCTCACATCAATTTAGGCTATGTAGATTTATCTAACCTATCAATCTTTGTTTTGGATGAAGCGGACCGGATGCTTGATATGGGATTTCATGAGGATATAATGACTATTGAGAAACTGTTGCCAAAGAAAAGACAAACGCTTCTTTTTTCTGCAACGATGCCACCTAAAATACAAACACTCAGTCATACCATCCTTAACAATCCTATAGAGATTAAATTAGCTGTTTCTAAACCTGCTGAAAAAATACTTCAAGCAGCTTATGTTTGTTATGAAAATCAGAAAATTGAAATCATCAAAGACTTATTCAAAAACGAACAACCCAAACGTACACTTATTTTTACCTCAACAAAGAATAAGGTCAGGGAAATAGCACAGACCCTAAACCAGCTCAACTTGAAAGCTACTGAGATGCATTCTGATTTAGATCAAAACCAGCGGGAAAAGAACATCAGGGATTTTAAATCAGGATTCATTCAACTCTTAGTAGCTACTGATATTGTTTCACGGGGAATAGACATTGAAGATATCCGATTAGTCATTAATTATGATGTACCCAATGATGTAGAGGACTATGTCCATAGGATAGGTAGAACAGCAAGAGCTAATAATGATGGGGTGGCTCTAACGTTTATAGGGTATGAAGAACAGAATGACTTTCACCAAATTGAAGTTTTTTTAGAAAAAGAAATATTCAAAATACCCCTTCCTTCCTCCGTTGGTGAGGGCCCCGATTATAATCCTCAAAAGAGACAAACTAAAAGAACCCAAAGAAGAGATACACAAAAAAAGAAAGGGGTACAACAAAGGCGGAATAAAGCATCCTCTCGTAAGCAAAACAGGAAAGATTAAAAGGAACTAACCTCTTACTAATTAACCGATTGTAATGTGATTTCATTATCAAAACTTACTGTAATTTTAATCACATTACAAATTACACTTTCAGGCACACATATGGAAGCTAAATAATGATAGCCTTTACTATCCACTCCTAGAAAATCCATATCTGATAGTATGGACTGCCCATAGAATTCCTCATCAATTAAATCTTTGAATAAATCTTTGGTGATATCTTGAGCATAAAGTTCTTTCTTTCCTTCATATACACAAATATGTATAACATTATCAAAATAAACCAATTCCTGACTTAATCCTTCTTCTGTATATGATGTTTTTGTAACCTTCTTATTCGAGGGATTGATATAAACATACCCTCTATATCGTGTATTTTTATAAAAAACAACACTATCTTTTTGCACTACGGAATTATAAATAGGTATAGGATTTATCACTTCTGTGCTAAAAAATACACTATCCAAATCATTTTCTGACCTATAAAGTTTAACTAAATCGTCTGACAATGAATGAAACCAAAAACGGAATTCCGTTAAATGATCCACACGATAAGATAGTTTTTCATACCCATATATATATAAACTGTCTTTTACAATCTTAAAATAAAGGGGAAGACTTTGGGAGTCTGCAAAATAAAGAGAATCACCCTTTATCATAAATAAAGGGATATCCGTATTGTCGTCTACCCAAATACCTTGAAGTCGTTGTTTTGCTTTCACATCTTCTTTAGGTATAGAATCTTTTGCCTCGCTACTGCTCTGTTTGCCTCCTCCGCAACTAAAACACAGTAATGATAATAAAGCTATAATAAGTGTTTTTCTCATAATATGATTTCACTAAAATACAGTAAATCTTATAAACTTAGAAATAAAAACAAAAAAAACGATCATTAGCCTATACAATGATAATCAAAACCCAGCTTGGTTAACCCCTTTCTTTCATAAATATTTCGCCCGTCAAAAACAACCGGATGCCTCATTGTCTTTTTTAAGACTTCCCAAGAAGGTAATCTAAACTCTTTCCACTCGGTTAGCAAAAAAATGGCATCAGCTTCTAAAGCTGCATCATAAGGATCTTTGGCATAGTAAACTTTATCTCCCAATCTTCTTTTACACTCATCCATTGCAGCCGGATCAAAAACGCGTAGCTTACAATTTGCTTTTAACAATAAATCTATAACTGTCAAAGAAGGAGCTTCACGCATATCATCAGTTTCAGGCTTAAATGATAAACCCCATATAGCCACCACTTTTCCTGTTATATCTCCTTTATAATAGGCTTTGAATTTCTCAAACAAAACACCTTTCTGATTCTCATTAACTTCTTCTACTGCTTTTAGAATGCGCATTTCGTACCCATTATCTTCGGCAGTACGAATTAGAGCTTTAATATCTTTAGGAAAACAAGACCCCCCATAACCAATTCCGGGATAAAGAAATTTACGTCCAATGCGAGTATCCGAACCGACACCTTCTCTAACCTTATTTACATTAGCGCCAACCATTTCGCACAGATTAGCAATATCGTTCATAAAACTAATACGAGTGGCTAGCATTGAATTAGCAGCATATTTGGTCATTTCGGCTGAAGGTATATCCATAAAAATAACTCTAAAGTTATTCAACAAAATAGGTCTGTATAGACGTGCCATAATCTCCTTTGCCCGCTCTGAATCAACACCCACAACTACACGGTCGGGACTCATAAAATCAGAGATGGCTTTACCCTCTTTCAAGAACTCGGGATTAGATGCTACATCAAAATCAATACTTTGATTACGTTTCATCAATTCTTGTTCTATCACCTCGCGTACTTTTTGCGAGGTACCAACAGGAACCGTACTTTTTGTTACTACTAAAAGATACTTGTTGATATGCTGTCCTATTGTATGAGCCACTTGAAAGATGTTACTTAAATCGGCACTTCCATCCTCATCGGGTGGAGTTCCAACTGCAATAAATACAACAGTAACCTCATTTAGGATCTCCGGCAATGAAGTGGTAAAATGTAAACGTCCGGCCTTAACATTTCGAAGAACCATATTTTCCAACCCTTTTTCATAGATGGGAATGATTCCTTGCTTTAATTTTTCAATACGATCTTCATCTATATCTACACAAGTTACATCTAGCCCTAATTCAGCAAAACAAGTACCTGTTACCAATCCTACATAGCCTGTTCCAACAATCGCTATCTTCATATATTTACCTTTCTTGTATTAAGAAAAACATTCCACCTCTTTAAATAAAGGTGCTACCTTATCTTTCTCAGATAAAATTAAATCAAATTCTGCAATAGGCCAATCTATTTTCAACTCTTCATCAGAAAATAAAATTGCAGCCTCTGACGCTGGTGCATAATAATTATCTACCTTATAAGTAAATACGGCCTCCTTGCTTAATACTAAATAGCCATGTGCAAAACCTCTTGGAATAAATAGCTGACGTTTATTCTCAGCACTTAATTCCACACTGATATGCTGCCCAAAAGTAGGCGAACTTTTTCGCAAATCCACAGCTACATCTAATACTCTACCCGAAACCACTCTTACTAACTTGGCTTGACTATATTCCCCTTTTTGAAAATGAAGTCCACGTAACACTCCAAAAGTTGACTTAGATTCATTTTCCTGAACAAAATTGACAACTCCAATATGCTGTTCAAAATCTTTTTCATTAAAAGATTCAAAAAAGTACCCCCTATTATCTTCATAGACTTTGGGTTCAATTAACCAAACTCCCTCTATTTCAGTTTGAATATAATTCATGCACACTATGTTTTTTAGTAATCTAACACAAAAGTAGAAAATTTATTATGAATATTGGATTTTCATATCCATAATCTTGTTTAAGCTGTTAAATCACCCATATAGAATATAACCCAGACCGAAGTGGCATGGGTCTGGGTTATAATAGAGGTTTCTCCCAGACCGAAGGGTGTTCGGTCCGGGTCCTTTTTAAAGTATCAACCTAATCCTTCTTGAAGAAGTAATAAAATAAAACTTCCATCTGAAATTTCACTACACTTCATTTAAAAATATATTTTCATAAATACTCTTTCATAATCAATAATTCTATTATTTTTGTATTAATGAATGAATTGGCAAGACACATAGAAGTTTTACTGTTTGAAAATGATTGTATCATAATCCCCAACTTGGGTGGATTTGTAACACATTATACCCCTTCCATACGAGATGAAGAAGAAAAAACATTCTTTCCTCCCACCCGTATTGTTGGGTTTAACGAACAACTAAAACTCAATGATGGGCTTTTAGTTCAATCATTTATGACCGTTTATAATACCAGTTTCTCTGATGCTTCTAAACGTATTGACAAAGAAGTGAGAAAAATCAAACAAGAACTGTTTGAAAATGGTAATGTTGATTTCCCAAATATTGGTAAACTATCTTATACACTTAAAGGTTCTTATGAGTTTAAGCCTTATAACAACAGATTAACAACACCTTCACTCTATGGCTTAGATACTTTTCATTTTTTAGGATTGGCTGACCTACCAAAGCAAACAGAGCTTAGGGTAAAATCAATAGAAGATAAAAAGAATTACAACATCCGCATTAACCGAGTTGCGGTAAGAAGCGTTGCCTCCATTGCCGCCGTTTTATTCTTGTTTTTCATCTCATCTACACCTATTGAAAATACAGAAGTCATAGAAGGAAATTATGCTCAGCTTTCTTTTACTGAACTTTTAACAAGTTTCAATGAGAAACCTTTAACGTTAGTAAACATTGATACCAACAATGAGCATCAAGGGTTAACAACAGAAGAAACTAAACAATTTCAACAACCCATTAAAACCAAAGAAATTAAAGTATCTCAATCGGGATCCGAAAAAACAGAAACTAAAAACACCATTCAAGAGCAACCCATAACTAAGACAATAGTAAAAGTTGAAGCACCTAAATCAACAGCTCCTGAAAAAAACTCTGTCAGAAAAAATGCAGTAACATCAACTACTACTGCCACAAAGACAGAAAAACCAACCTATCATATAATTGTAGCTAGTTCCATCCCCTTTGAAGATGCCAAGAAAGAGGCTTCTAAACTTCAAGAATTGGGCTATAAAGAAGCAAAAGTTCTTCAAAAAGAAGGTTTAAATCGCATAAGTATCCTTAGCAATTTGAATAAAGGAGAGGTATATAAGGAATTAACGAAAATTCGTTCCCACGAAAAATTCCAGAATGCTTGGGTATATACTGATAAATAAAAAACCTAAATTAACTTCCTGTTAATTTCTTCTAAAAGAGAATAGACTTGAGGTATTAATGGCTCTACCCCATCATTTATAATAATAAAATCAGCTTGTTTCTTTTTCTCCTCATCACTTAACTGACGTGAAAGTTTGCTTTCAACTGCTTGTCGGCTTAAATTATCTCTAGCCATAGTCCGTTCAATACGAAGCTCTACCGGAGCATAGACTAAAACCAGATAATCTACTTCCATTCTAAAGCCTGCTTCGATTAAAATGGCAGATTCAATGGCCAAGATATCTCTATCTTGTTGTTCAACCCACAACTTGAAATCTTTTTTCACACAAGGATGAATTATGTCGTTTACTCGTTGTGCATTCTCGGCAGAAGAAAAGAGGTAGGATGATAATAATTGCTTATTAAAAGAGCCATTATAAAAAATCTCAGAACCCAGCAATGCAATAAGCTGTTCTCTTATGGAGTTATCCTTTAAGGTCAAACGCTTGGCCTCGGAATCAGAATCATATACAGGAACTCCTAATCCGGACAGTATGCGAGCCACAACACTTTTTCCACTCCCAATACCTCCTGTGAGTCCTATTTTAATTTTCTTTCTCACTGTCATCCACGGTTATTTTCTCAATGATAAAATCAACATTAGCAGGAGAAATTCTCACATTTTGAATTCCTTCAGGAATTGTGTGCACCTTTAGCACATACTTTTCATGACTCTCTAATTGGAGCAATTCCCCATAGGGTATGATAATACTAAAATCTGAAGCATTAATGGTTTGATACTTTTTTTGTCCCAACTGGAAAGTTACATTCACTCGAGTAGGAAACGTACGAAGAATTTTATCTTCCGGAAAACCAATACCCACCAACGGCACAGTTACCGTTTTCTCAATATATAGATCCACTAAAAATGAAGCACTTACATTATCGGGAATAAACTTTGCCCCGGCAATGTCCAATAAAGCAACCTTGTATTCTGTAGAATCTTTGATATTAAGCAATTCTAAAGGTTCTGAATAAGCAGCGGAAATGGTATCTAATATCTTTTTAGGAGCATAAACCAAAACAGAATCCGGATTGATTAGAGTGTCAGCAAAATAATATTGAGGATTTGACTTTATCTTACCTTGTAAAGCTATAGGAACTTTCTTCCGTTCTCCATGAGAATAAACATAACCTATGGTATCCGGTGAAATATCTAAAAGCTGGGTAGTGCTAGCCAACTGATTCAAGATGGACTGTTGAAACTCTGTAGTAGCCACTTTAACCGTATTACTACTGTTTTCAGTAGCAAAAGAAGGAAAATCAACAGAAACAGGATAAAAACTTTTTCCTATTTTATAATTTAGCAGCACAGTTCCTCTATCTCTAACACGTACTTTGAATTTACTAGGAGGATCTACGGTTAAAACTACATCTGCAGGGGTATTTTTCAAACGCACAGGAATAGTGAGTGTAGTTTCATAAGATTCATTAAGAGTACGCAAAAGCCAAAAACCTGAAGCAACAAAAAAGAAAAATAAAAAGATAAAGAGCTGTTTACTTCGTTCACTAGTAAAAAAGCTCTTTATCTTTCTTAATACTCGTAAATAAATAGACTTTATGTTTCTTTTATTGAACATAAACGATCTTTTACCTTATTTCTTTTCTTGTCCCATCAATTCACTTGCATCGGGATAAACAGAATTTCTATCAACTGTAATTTTTACATTAGAATCTATTTCTATTGTGATTTTTTTATCTTCAATAGCTTTTATTTTACCATAAATACCACCGGCAGTAACTACTTTTTGGTTAACCTCCAGGGTTTTACGGAAATTAGCAATCTCTTTTTGCTTTTTGTTTTGAGGACGTATCATAAAGAAATACATAATAGCAAACATTGCTATTAGCATAATCCACATCATACTACCACCTCCTGCAGAAGCTTGTAATAATAGGGTCATTAAATTCATAATTAATTACTTTTAT
The DNA here is from genome assembly GCA_964522975.1 of uncultured Bacteroides sp. Taxonomy (GTDB): domain Bacteria; phylum Bacteroidota; class Bacteroidia; order Bacteroidales; family Bacteroidaceae; genus Bacteroides_E. The sequence goes on from CAZFXK010000025.1 coordinate 9,038, forward strand.
ATAAATACTATTTAATTCTCTCCTTAAAGATAGAGTTTATTTTTCTTTTTTCTCCTTTTGGATCTTATTTTCTCTCATTAATTGTTTCACAATGCCATCTAGGGCACCATTAATAAAAGAACTACTTTTACTTGTACTATAAGCTTTAGATATCTCTACGTATTCATTAAGAGACACACTCACGGGAATATCCGGAAAATTGAGAATCTCAGCTAAAGCACATTGCATAATGACGACATCCATAAGAGCAATACGGTCAAAATCCCAATTTTTAGTATTTTCAGTAATTAGAACCTGATAATAGTCATCGTCCATTATGGCTGCTCGCAACAGTTCACAAGCAAACCGCTCATCTTCCACATCATTATATTGAGGAAGTAAAGGCTGAACCTCTCCATATCGCTCTCTAAAGCGTTTTATTGTTTTTAATACAAAGGTATCAACGATTTCTTTATCATCGTTCCAATAAAGGCTTTGATCCTCTAATAGCTCATCTAACGATTCATTATAACAAATCTGTTCCTTATACAGCTTTCTCCATACTTCACGATCGGCTTCATAAGAATCTTCCTCTGATTTCATATACTCCTTATAAGTATCTGATTCTACTATTTTAGTATATAATTCTTTTATGAAATCTTGATCATTGCTCCAACTCCTCTTCTGAGTCTTGACATATTTTTTCAAATCTTCATTGTCAGCCAACTGAGCAACAAAACGATTTTCCACAAATTTCAGATTGGGATTAAGTTCTTCTTTAGTTGGGAGGTACTTATTTTTAGCCATATCCATACGTAGATCGGCATATTTTGTAATCTCTACTATTAATAAAAGAAGGTAATTGTATAAATCGTAGGCCTTGGATAGGCTAAAGATTAATTCTTGCTCGGCCTTTTGTGAAAGATAGGCTTTGTATTTTTTGTTTTTTATTTCTTCAGTTAATAATTTAGCCCGTTCCTCTTTCCCTAAATTTCTGGGTAAAGTTTGTTCAAGCTCTTCAATCAGTAGTTTTTTGGTTTCGTCATCAAACTCTAAATCGGATATTCTATTTTGATAATAGGCGTAAAGAATTTGTAAGACTTTAAGACGAATAAGAATTCTGTTTATCATATATACTCTAATATACTTTTATAATCGAAATACGGATTTGCAATATTATTTATATCAGCTCACAAAAATAGATATTTTTCATTAGTTGGCACAGCTTTTATCTGTTTATTTAATAAATAAGAAGCTTTTCCTTTCTTTTTTTTTGTGAGTTAAAAAAAAATATCGATTTTTGACAACGTTTACAAAAAAGACAGACAAAATGGAAGAAACGAAAATGAAGAGTGAAATGGAAAAGGGAGTGATTAACAGGGATATTTTATTTTCAAAAACTGTTAAAGCCGGTAAACGCATCTATTATTTAGATGTAAAAGAAAATCGAAAAGGAGACCTTTTTTTAGCTGTCACTGAAAGTAAAAAGGTAATTACAGGTGAAGGGGATGAAAGTAAAGTGCGTTTTGAAAAGCACAAAATCTTTTTGTACAAAGAGGACTTTGAAAAATTTATGCAAGGAATGAATGAAACCATCAATTTCATTTATGAAAAAGAAGGCCCTTATATTCCTCAACAGGAAACAATTGAAGATCTATCAAACGACACTTTGGATGGAGATATAGAAATTGATCTTGATTTTTAATGAGTTATCGTTTGAATAATAAAAAAGAAGCCGTATTTTTGCATCCGCTTTAAGACAACATTATTGATGTGATTGTTTTTATACATCGTATCGTGTGATGGTGAATTAAGCAAGAAACTTAATTGTAGAGTAACACAAAAAAATTAAAAATGAAATCAGTAACAATTAAAGGAGCTACTCGAATAGTTCCAGAACTCTCTTCACAAAGAGGAAAAGCATTAAAAGAATTGCGTAAACAGGATTTAGTTCCTTGCGTACTTTACGGAGGTAAAGAAGTATACCATTTAACTATTCCGGTAAGTGAACTAAGACAAATCATTTACACACCACTTGTATATGTAGTTGATATTAATATTGATGGAAAAGAGACTGTAAATACTCTTATGAAAGAGATTCAATTCCATCCGGTAACTGACAATATTTTACACGTTGACTTTTATGAAATCAACGAGGAAAAACCAATTCAAGTCAGAATACCTGTCGTATTGGAAGGTCTTGCCGAAGGAATTCGTTTAGGAGGTAAATTAAACTTCCAATCACGTCGCTTAATGGTAAAAGGTTTTTATAAAAACATTCCTGAAACAATTAATATAGATATATCAGGCATGTTGGTTGGTGATTCAATCCACGTTGGTGATATTGAAACCGAAGGATATTCCATCATAGAACCTAAAGAAAAAGTAGTTTGTTCAATCAATGCAGCTCGCACTACGATAACTGCGGATGAAGAAGATTTACTTGACGAAGAAGAGGAAGGCGAAGGTGAAAGTGAAGAAAATGCTTCTGCTGAAGAATAATTAAATTTCAATGAAATATTTAGTTGTTGGTTTGGGCAACATCGGTAGCGAATACCATAACACCCGCCACAATATAGGATTTATGGTATTGGACGCTTTTGCTAAGGCGTCCAATATTGTTTTTACAGATAGCCGTTACGGTTTTGTAGCCAATACATCCATAAAAGGAAGGCAGCTTACGCTATTAAAGCCCTCTACTTTTATGAATTTAAGTGGCAATGCAGTTCGTTATTGGATGCAAAAGAAAAAAATTCCTTTAGAAAATGTATTGATTATTGTTGATGATATAGCCTTACCTTTTGGTACCTTGCGATTAAAAAGCAAAGGAAGTGATGCGGGACATAATGGATTAAGGCATATAGCACAAATACTGGGTAGTCAATCGTATGCAAGACTTCGTTTTGGAATAGGAAATAACTTTCCTCGTGGAGGACAAGTACATTATGTTTTAAGTCCATTTGACCCTGAAGAGTTAGAGTTGATAGATGATCGACTTGATACTGCCGGAGAAATCATAAAAAGTTTTTGTCTGGCTGGAATTAATAACACGATGAATCTGTATAATAATAAATAGTAATGAACGAAGTAAGAATAGATAAATGGTTATGGGCCGTACGCATTTATAAAACAAGATCCTTAGCTACTCAAGCTTGTAAAATAGGACGAGTTAGTGTAGATGGCATTGAAGCAAAACCCTCCCGATTAATACGAGAAGGGGATGTCATACAGGTACGTAAACCTCCCGTTACCTATTCTTTTAAAGTACTTGAAGCGATAGACAAAAGAGTGGGAGCTAAACTAGTTCCTTTAAAAATGAAAAACATTACTCCTCCTGAGGAATATGAAATTTTAGAGATGAATAGACTGAGTGGATTCATTAATAGAAGCAGAGGAACCGGCAGACCTACTAAAAAGGAGCGTAGGCAATTGGATGACTTTTTAGATCCTTATGCACACTTTGAAAATCCTGAGTTCGATTCTTTGGATGGTTTTGACATTGAAAATAAAAACGATTGAATAGTCCTTTGATTTTCTCCTGATTCTTTTTATAAACGCTAATAAAGAAACCTCTTAACCAAACCAAGCTTCCATCTTAGCACCATTCTAAAACCTAAACCTTCTTTCATTACTTAATCGCATGTCCGGCCATACTATTACAACTCATAATGCTAACTAAAAATCAAAACAAACACCCATACAGAAAAGAAGAAAAAACACAAACAAAAAGGAGAGATCTATAACCTCTCCTTCTCATCATTAAAAGAAACAGTATTTATTTTATTCTTTTATTTTCTAAATGGTGGTTTTACCACCTTAGCTCTCAATAGACGATTCCTCATTTTCACATAAATCTCAGTGTCTAAAGCTGTAAAGGAAGGATCTACATAACCTAACCCAATTCCTATTTTGCGGGTTGGCGACATAGTTCCTGAAGTTACCACACCAATTACATTGCCATCAGCATCAGCCAACTCATAAGAGGCACGAGGTATTCCACGATCGATTAATTCAAAGCCTACTAATTTTCGGGAAACTCCCTCTCTCTTCTGATTCTCCAACACTACCCGACCAATGAAATCTTTTCCTTCAACCATTTTCACAATCCACCCTAAGCCGGCCTCATAGGGAGTTGTTGTTTCATTCAAATCGTTTCCATACAGACAAAAGCCCATTTCTAATCGAAGCGTATCTCTGGCTCCTAATCCGGCAGGCTTAATATCAAATTCTTTTCCCGCTTCAAATAGAGCCTTCCAAATGGCAGGAGCAGCCTCCGGATAAAAATACAACTCAAATCCTCCGGCACCGGTATATCCCGTATTAGAGAGTATCACATTCTTTTCTCCGGCAAAATCGCCTACCTTAAAAGAGTAATAAGGTATAGAGGATAGATCAATAGTAGTCAGTTTCTGTAAAGTAGCTACAGCTTTAGGCCCTTGAACAGCCAATAGAGCCATATGATCTGACGCATTTTCCAGTTCTGCACCAACCGTATTATTCTTTACACACCATTCCCAGTCTTTCTCTATATTTGAGGCATTTACGACTAAAAGATATTTCTCTTCTTCATATTGATAAACCAGAAAATCATCTTTTATACCCCCTTCTTCGTTTACAAAACAGGAGTATTGAATCTTTCCGGGAGTTAAACGACTTACATCGTTGGATGTTACACGTTGTAAAAAAGCCAAAGCTTTTGGTCCTTTTACCCAAAACTCGCCCATATGTGATACATCAAACACCCCTACTCCATTACATACTGCAAGGTGTTCATCTATGATACCACTATATTCAATCGGCATATTATAACCGGCAAATTCATGCATTTTTGCCCCTAAAGCAATGTGCTTTTCTGTAAAAGGCGTTATTTTTAATTCGCTCATCTATTTAATTTATTACAGATCTGTTAAAAATCTTTTTTTGCAATTAACTCTACAATTTTCACTATCACTTTTACCGCTTTTTCCATACTCTGAATGGGAACATATTCATAACGTCCGTGGAAATTCAATCCACCGGCAAACAGATTAGGACAAGGTAAACCTTTAAACGATAATTGAGAACCATCGGTACCTCCACGAATGGCCTTCACGTGGGGTTCAACACCTACGGCTTTCATTGCATCATAAGCTACATCTACAATATGCATTATCGGTTCTATTTTTTCACGCATATTATAATATTGGTCTTTTAATTCAACGTTAAAAGTGCCTGCACCATACTTTTCATTCATCTGCTTGGCCAACTGCTGCATTTTTTGTTTTCTGGACTCAAAAATTGCACGATCATGATCTCTGATGATATAAGTCAACGTACTCTTATCTACCTCACCTTGAAAACCAATTAAATGATAAAAACCCTCATACTTTTCGGTATGTTCCGGTGTTTCTTTCGTAGGCAGTAAGCTAATAAATTCATTCCCCAATAAGATAGAATTAATCATTTTGTCTTTAGCGTATCCGGGATGCACATTTCTACCTTGAATTTGAACCACCGCAGAAGCCGCATTAAAGTTTTCATACTCTAGCTCCCCTACTTCTCCGCCATCTAAGGTATATGCCCAATCACAACCAAATTTCTGAACGTCAAATTTATGGGCCCCTAGTCCAATTTCTTCATCCGGAGTAAATCCAATGCGAATAGTGCCATGCTCAATTTCAGGATGAGCTTTTAAATAAGCCATTGCCGTAATGATTTCGGCAATTCCGGCCTTATCATCAGCCCCTAACAAGGTACGTCCATCTGTAACAATCAAATCTTCACCCTGATAATTCAATAATTCCGGAAATTGATTGGGAGAAAGAATAACATCGTCTTCTTCACAAAGTACAATATCTTTCCCATCGTAGTTTTTTACTATACGTGGTTTCACCTCTTTACCCGACATATCGGGACTTGTATCCATATGGGCTATAAAACCTATGGTAGGAACTTTTTTATTGATATTAGCAGGCAAAGTAGCAAAAAGATACCCGTTTTCATCTAACGTTATATCTTCTAATCCCAATTCCTCCAACTTTTCCTTTAGATATTTTGCAAATTCTAATTGTCCGGGAGTACTGGGTGTTACTTCGGTTGTTTCATCCGACTGCGTATCGAAAGAAACATATTTCAAAAAACGATCAACTAAATGATTCATATGCAATTTATTATTTAATCTTTTATATAAACTTTTTCTGTAATTTGTAAAATTAAGAAACCACAACGATTTAACAAACGAATCATTATTTTATATTTCGTACTCGTTGCCCATTAAAAACATAAAAAACAACTTAAAGAAGGAAATTTCCCGGAAGGTACACTCTCTGACATTAAT
>CAZFXK010000025.1:15432-25935 GCA_964522975.1 uncultured Bacteroides sp.
TAAAAAACAACTTAAAGAAGGAAATTTCCCGGAAGGTACACTCTCTGACATTAATATGATAACTTATGGACGCATGGACGCATTGCTGATTGAAACCGATGATGATATTGAAGAAATAAGAAAGATAATAAACTCATTAGGTGAGAATAAAGCACTTTCAGAAGAGAACAAGAATATACTCAACAACCTGGAGGCCTATCATCTCTATTTTGACAAGGAATACCAACTAAAAGTGGTAAAAGGAAAGGAAGAAGCCCTATTAAGTTATCTCAATCAAATCATTGACAATCAAGATGCATTGTATCCCTATCAAATTCAGATATGTGATTATTTCACAAGTGCAATGAAGCCTTTCTCTTATACTATTCATTTGCCCTAAAGCAAAAAGGAATTTCTGACTTAACAAAAACACATTACAATTTTAAAAGAATAAACATTCTCATTAAAGCATAAAAAAGAGAAACTTTTAGGAATAAACACATTGACCTATAACAGACTATTCAATGTCGTATTTATAACGAATATGATCCGAATTTAATAGGTCCCAGACCGAACCACATTATAACCCAGACCGACAGGCCTTCTCTCCCAGACCGAAGGGGTGTAGGTCTGGGTACAAATCAAACCATCTATTTCTGCTATTCCCTATCCTATCAACTCTATTAGTATAAGCCTTCAATAATTCAAGGTTAAACATTTAAGCATAGCTAAAGGATACAGAAGCGACGAATATGATACGGAAATTCCATTCGAATACGATGATGGACGCATATTCTTTACTCTTAAAATAGGCTTAAATGAAAATACTACGGTTGAACCCAAGTTATTAATGGACTTAGGTTGTGAAGAATCTGTTATCTTTAACACACCATACTACGAAACAATAAAAGAGAACATAGAAAACAGTGTAACATATACGATTCTTCACAGTGGAGCTTTAGGTGGTAATTCTAATGGTGGCGAATTCCGAGCTTCTTCCATAAGTATAGGTAATCATAGTTTTTCAAATCCTGTTATATCTTATTCTTTGGACACTTTAGGTGCTTTTTCTAATACTCGATATGATGGTTTACTGGGAAATACAGTTCTTGATCGCTTTAATTATACTATTGATTACAAAAACAATAAACTTTATCTGTTACAAAATAGTAATTATGAAAAACCTTTTCAATCAACTCTCACTGGTTTCTATCCGATGAAAAGAGGAGACTTTGCAACTGTAGAATCAATTTATTATCAATCTGAAGCTTATAAAAATGGACTTCAATTGGGAGATACAATTATTAAAATAAACAATAGAGATATTAAGGATATAACTAATAGCGAATTTTATGACATCCAGAAAAATAAAAATGAAATTAAATTGACTATTACAAGATATAATGAAGTTTTGAATGTCTCTTTTATCCCAAAAGAACTATTATAATGGGGACTCTATAAATCAGGAGAAGTGAGTGTCATTAAACCATATAATTTAGTTACATTCCTACTATTTTTATTTATCTTTGTGTAGAAGACATTTTTGTCTACAAAAAACTCAAAATTTCAAGTAATATAACTATGAGAATTCCTGAATACGACGCAACACGTATTCAGGTTTTTTATAATAACTCTTATTGTTTTAAATTTAGGAGAAGAGTCTTTACTAAAGACACGACTTTGTTTTTAATCAGCTACATTAAAATTTATTTCTTTAATTTTGACATTGACCATATGTAGGTAACTGTAGCGACCAGAGTAATTTTAGAAGTAAAATTAGGCATCTCAACAAGTTTTCCCAAATACTAAATATCCACTTAAATCAGTTGATTCGTTTTAACCCTATCACCATACTCACAAGCCAGATATAACCTAATAGCTTTATTAAAATGGAATGTGTTAAAAACAGCAAAATCACCTAATACAAACAAAAGAATAACTTTATTTCCTTACTATTTTTCAACAACAAGTATAGATTTTCTTCCACATAAAAAGCCTTTTGACAGTTATAGTGTCAAAAGGCTTTTTAAAGAAAACACACTTAAATAATCAAAATTGTAAAATGATAACTTTTACTTTAATCGTTTCAACTCTTTTTTATCTTGAGCAGTAGCTGGGAACAAGCTGATGGCAAATCCTCCACTACGTGCCATATCTACTTTTATTTTACTTTTAACTGTAACTAAACCTTTCTTGATTTGATAAGAAGTGGGATTATCAATATAATCGGCATCTTTACCATCTGCATAGAGAGTCGCAACATATGTTACATCCTTATCTAAGAAATCAAGATTAACAGAAGTAGAACGCTTATTCTCATTTGTAATACCTCCAACAAACCAATTATTCTCACCTTTGGCTTTTCTGGCAATGGTTAGGTAGTAACCGGGTTCAGCCTCTAAATAACGAGTTTCGTCCCAATCAATGGCCACATCTTTAATGAATTGGAAAGCATCTAAATGACGCTCATAACTCTCGGGTAAATCGGCAGCCATCTGTAAAGGACTATACATTGTAACATATAAAGCCAATTGTTTAGCTAAAGTTGTATGAACAAAACTGTGCTCTCCGGTCAAGAAAGAGAGTTGAGTATCAAAAATACCCGGAGTATAGTCCATAGGCCCACCTATTTGACGCGTAAAAGGAAGAATAGTAGTATGGAAAGGTTTATTACCTCCAAAAGCCTCATATTCTGTACCTCTGGCCGACTCATTACCAATCAGATTAGGATATGTTCTACAAAGCCCTGTAGGTCGTACAGCTTCGTGTGCATTCACCATGATTTTATAATCAGCAGCTTTTTTTACTGCATATAAATAATGATCATTGGCCCACTGTCCATAATGATGTTCTCCTCTTGGTATAATATCCCCTACATACCCACTTTTAACTGAATTATAACCATGATCCACCATCAATTGATAAGCTTTATCCATATGCCGTTCATAATTACGCAAAGAAGCAGAAGTTTCATGGTGCATCATTAAGCGAACCCCTTTGGAGTGAGCATAATCATTTAGCATCTTCATATCAAAATCGGGATAAGGAGTAACAAAGTCAAACACATAATCTTTAGAATTAGCAAACCAATCTTCCCAACCTTCATTCCAACCTTCAACTAATACTTGGTCGAAACCGTGTTCAGCAGCAAAATCAATATAACGTTTTACATTTTCATTATTTGCCCCATGTTTTCCATTGGGTTGAGTTTGAGTATAATCAGTTTCTCCCAACTTTACAGAAAGCAAATCGTCAGTATAGGTCCAACTATTTTTTCCTGTAATGAGCTCCCACCATACACCCATATATTTTACCGGTTTTATCCACGAAGTATCTTCCAACTTACAAGGCTCGTTTAAATTAAGAGTCATTCGTGAAGCCAATATATCCCGTGCATCATCACTAACAATGATTGTGCGCCAAGGCGAAACACTAGGAGCTTGTATATATCCTTTATCACCAACTGCATCAGGAGTCAACCAAGACTGAAATACAAAATTCTCGTCATCTAAATTAAGATGCATACACGAGTAGTTGACTAATGCCGCTTCGTGAAGATTTATATATAAACCTTCATCTGTTTTCATTTGCAATGAAGTCTGCACGCCGGTATCAGAAAAAACAAACTGAGAAGTATTTTCTGTAACTGCTTCTTTCATTAACCCCCTAATTTCTGACAGCTTAGATTCCATATAATCATACTCTTGCGTATCATAATCACCGGGTATCCAAAAAGCAGTATGATCGCCCGTCATAGCGAACTGACTGCGTTCTTCTGAAATAATAAAATAGTTTAAATGCTTACTTAAAGGAAACTCATAGCGAAAACCTAACCCATCATCAAACAATCTAAAACGTATAATTAAAGATCTATCTTGTGCAGGTTGGTTTAGTTTAACCACCAACTCATTGTAATGGTTACGTATTGAGTTTTCTTCTCCCCAAATAGGGTGCCAAACCTCATCGAACGTTGAAGTTGTAACCTCATCAATGGTAAAATTATCTACCAAACCCGGATCGTCCTTCAAGTACAGTCCCAATTTCGAGGGTTTAATAACCACCTTCTCTTTATAGGTCAGCTCATATAGGGGTTCTCCCTGTTCATTCAAATTAAAAGTTAATTGAAAATTACCATTAGGCGATTGAATATTCTTTGCCATCATAAACATTGGTGTTATTAATAATACAAACAAAAGAATCGTTTGCATTCGAAATTTTTTGAGTTCTTCCATACTATATAAACTTAAATTAATACTCTACTATATATGCAAATATAAAATATTCACTCACAGACCTCTTATAAAAGGCACATAATCTTCTCAGAGAAAAGAACAAACGTTTGCAGTCTAATAAAAACTTTTACAAAAAGCCTTAGGATAAATTAACGCTAAAAGAGTACCGTTGTGACAAACAAAAAACAATTTCTTTTTGTTATATACCAATAAATTATGCATATTTAGTTTTAATATTATTCACAATACTTTTTTAAAACAAAAAACAAACATGAGAATAGAAAAAATTCAAGGAAGAGAAATTTTGGACTCCAGAGGAAATCCAACAATCGAAGTAGATGTTATCTTAGAATGTGGAATTATGGGTAGAGCAGCTGTACCCTCGGGTGCATCAACCGGACAAAATGAAGCTCTTGAACTTAGAGATAACGATAAAAACAGATATGGAGGAAAAGGTGTTCTTAAGGCAGTAGAAAATATAAATAATATCATTGCTCCTCATTTAATAGGAGCACCTTCTCTCAACCAAATGAATATAGATCGCTTAATGATTGAGTTAGACGGCACACAAACCAAATCAAAGCTAGGAGCTAATGCCATGTTGGGAGTATCGCTAGCCGTAGCAAAAGCTGCTGCAAACTATCTGGATTTACCCCTTTACCGATATATTGGAGGAACCAACACATACACTATGCCGGTTCCAATGATGAATATTATTAATGGAGGTTCACATAGTGATGCGCCTATTGCTTTCCAAGAATTTATGATTCGTCCGGTTGGAGCCAAATCCTTCAAAGAAGGACTTCGTATGGGGGCTGAGGTTTTCCATGCATTGAAAAAAGTACTTCATGACAGAAATCTAAGTACTGCAGTTGGTGATGAAGGAGGTTTTGCTCCGGCATTAAACGATACAGAAGATGCATTGGATGCCATTATTGAAGCAGTCAAAGTTGCAGGCTATGAACCTAAGAAAGATATAACAATAGCATTAGACTGTGCTTCTTCTGAATTCTACAAAGATGGCGTATACGACTATACAATCTTTGAAGGCGAAAAAGGAAAGAAAAGAACAGCTGAAGAACAAATTGATTATTTGGAAGAGTTAATCGGAAAATACCCCATTGACTCCATTGAAGACGGAATGGATGAAGGAGATTGGGCCGGTTGGAAAAAACTCACAGACAGAATTGGTGATCGTTGTCAACTAGTAGGTGACGATTTATTTGTAACTAATGTTGATTTCTTATCTAAAGGTATTGCTGAAGGATGTGGAAACTCCATCTTGATTAAAGTAAACCAAATTGGAACACTTACTGAAACATTAGATGCCATTGAAATGGCTCATCGCCACGGATATACTTCGGTTACTTCTCACCGCTCAGGAGAAACGGAAGATGCAACCATTGCCGACATTGCTGTAGCTACAAATAGTGGACAAATAAAGACAGGTTCTCTAAGTAGATCAGATCGTATGGCCAAATACAACCAATTACTTCGTATAGAAGAAGAATTAGGAGTGAATGCTGTCTATGGTTATCAAAAGATAAAAAAAGAAGCCTAACGCACATAGCACATAACAACTAAAATTCAGGGAGTTAAATCTTCTTCTATACTTTTCTAGAGCGTAGAAGAAGAATAACTCCCTTTTTTTGAAAGGAAAAACAATGAATAAAGAAAAGATGAAAATTGAAATTTGGAGTGATATAGCTTGTCCTTTTTGCTTCATAGGTAAACGCCAACTTGAAAATGTATTAAGGAATTCACCCTATTGGAATGAAATTGAAATTGTATGGAAATCTTTTATATTAGATCCAACAATCCCTGCTGACTCTAATCAATCTTTAACTGACTATTTCATAAACACAAAAGGATTAAGCCTTTCACAAGTTGAAAAACTAACTAACAAAATACAGAATCAGGCTAAGAATGTAGGATTAGACTTTAATTACGACAAAGCCATTGCAGCAAATACTCTCAATGCTCACAGGTTAAGTCATTTAGCCAGGAATAAAAGTGCAGAATTACAAAACAGAGCTGAAGATCTTTTATTCAAAGCCTATTTCATGGAAGGTCGGAATATTAATAACCTAGATGTTCTCCTTGAAATTGGAGTTCAATTAGGTTTTGAAAAAAGTGAAGTTGAAGAGGTTATAACAAAACAGAAATTCAGTGAGGCAATAAAAAAAGAGGGAGAAGAAGCTACCGCTTTAGGCATTAATGTAATTCCTTATTTAGTTCTGAATAAACAACAAATCATTTCCGGTGTACAAACAGAAGAGAACCTGTCGAGCACCATAGAAAAGGCTTATAAAGAGTGGAAGGATAATAAAACATCAACAGATACAACAATCATACAGGGAAGCAGCTGCTCCATAGATGGGCATTGTGAATAACGGCCTGGTTTTACCTACTTAAACCATTAAAAATCCTCTGACTAGTTTACACATTAGTCCAACGGAGGATTTTTTATTATTTTTTATCTCGATACTACAATTTGTATTATCTTTGTAACGCATTTATACATTAGTATCTCTTGCAAGTATTTACCAGAATATTAGACTCTTAATTGTATACACATAAATCAAACACATGATTATTTTTTTTAGGACCACAAACCAAAATGTAATTGCAGTAGAAAGCAATCACAAATTCTCTAAAGAAGAAATTGAACGCCTAAATTGGCTTTTTAATGGAGCAACAATAGAAACAGAAGAAAACTTAAAGGGTTTCTTTGTCGGACCACGTAGTGAAATGATTTCACCTTGGAGTACCAATGCTGTAGAAATAACTCAAAGCATGGGTTTGAACGGCATAGAGCGTATGGAAGAATACTTTCCGGTAAACAACGCAGATGCAACATACGACCCCATGCTTCAAGAATTATATAAAGGGTTAAATCAGACCATTTTTACCATAGACAGAGAGCCTGAATCCATTTTCTTTGTTGAAGATCTGGAAAAATACAATCAAGAAGAAGGACTTGCTCTTTCAGAAGAAGAAATAGAATATCTAAGGAATCTGGAAAAAGAATTGGATAGAAAATTAACAGATTCTGAAGTTTTTGGCTTTGCACAGATTAATTCGGAGCATTGCCGACATAAAATTTTTGGAGGTACTTTTATCATTGATGGAAAGGAAAAGGAATCTTCTCTTTTCGATATGATAAAGAAAACAACACGTACAAATCCCAATAAAGTCATCTCTGCTTATAAAGACAACGTATCGTTCTCACAAGGGCCAACAGTTGAAATGTTTGCTCCAGCCGATCACGCAAAGGCCGATTACTTTAAAACAGAGGAGATTAAAAGTGTCATATCTATAAAAGCGGAAACACATAATTTCCCCACTACAGTTGAGCCTTTTAATGGAGCTTCAACAGGTACAGGTGGAGAAATCAGAGACCGTATGGCCGGAGGTAAAGGAGCATGGCCGTTAGTGGGTACGGCAGTTTATATGACTTCCTATCCCCGAACGGATAAAAACCGTCTTTGGGAAGACAAGATATCTCCACGTAAATGGCTCTACCAAACTCCCGAAGAGATACTTTTAAAAGCCTCTAATGGAGCCTCTGATTTTGGAAATAAATTTGGACAACCCCTGATTTGTGGTTCTGTACTCACTTTTGAACACGAAGAAGATGGAGTAATTTATGGGTATGATAAAGTAATCATGCTCGCAGGAGGTGTGGGTTATGGCAGAAAAAGAGATAGTTTGAAAGGAAAGCCTGAAAAAGGGAATAAAATTGTAGTCTTAGGAGGCGACAACTATCGCATTGGCTTAGGTGGAGGTTCTGTTTCTTCTGTAGAAACAGGGAAATATAGCGTAGGCATAGAATTAAATGCTGTACAACGGGGTAATGCTGAAATGCAAAAAGGAGCAAATAATGTTATCCGGGCACTTTGTGAAGAAGAAAATAACCCTATTATTTCCATTCACGATCATGGTTCAGCCGGACATGTAAACTGTTTATCTGAACTGGTTGAAGAATCCGGAGGACTGATTGATATGTCGAAACTACCCATTGGGGATAAGACTCTATCAGCAAAAGAAATTATAGCAAACGAATCACAAGAGCGTATGGGATTGCTCCTTCCAACAGAAGCCATTCCTCACGTGCAAAAAATAGCTGATCGTGAACGTGCGCCCATGTATATTGTGGGAGAAACTACCGGTGATGGCCGTTTTGCTTTTGAACAAGCAGATGGTGTTCGTCCCTTTGACTTAGCCGTTGATCAAATGTTTGGTTCATCCCCTAAAACTTATATGAAAGATATCACGGTTGAGCGCCAATACGAAATGCCTACATATACTACATCTGAAGTACAAAAATATATATCTGATGTTCTTCGACTAGAAGAAGTAGCGTGTAAGGATTGGTTGACAAATAAAGTGGATCGTTCTGTTACCGGAAAAATCGCTCGTCAACAGACACAAGGAGAGATACAACTCCCATTAAGTGATTGTGGCGTTGTTGCCTTAGACTATAGAGGAAAGAAAGGCATTGCTACAGCCATTGGACACGCTCCTCAGGCTGCCTTGGCGGACTCTAGGGCAGGTTCCATCTTAGCTGTAAGCGAAGCATTAACCAACATTGTTTGGGCTTCACTTGCTGATGGCTTACAAAGTGTTTCCCTTTCAGCAAACTGGATGTGGCCTTGCCGTTCACAAGAAGGTGAAGATGCTCGTTTATATGAAGCAGTGAAAGCATTAAGTGATTTCTGTATAGAACTGGGTATCAATGTACCGACAGGAAAAGACTCCCTATCCATGACTCAAAAATATCCGGATGGAAGTCGCATAATTGCTCCGGGAACGGTTATTGTATCGGCTGCTGGAGAAGTTTCAGACATCAAGAAAGTGGTATCTCCTGTAGTTGTTCGCCAAGAAAACACAACCTTGTTACATATTGATTTCAGCTTTGATTTATTCAAGTTAGGAGGTTCTTCTTTTGCTCAAACATTAAGCAAAGTAGGAAGTGAAGTTCCTTCTGTGCAAGATGCTGAATACTTTAGAAATGCATTTAATGCCATTCAACAACTAGTACAAAAAGACTTTATTATTGCCGGACATGACATTTCAGCAGGAGGTCTAATCACAGCCCTACTTGAGATGTGTTTTGCCAATACCGAAGGTGGACTAGACATTAATCTTGAATCTTTAAATGAAGAGGATTTAATAAAAGTGCTATTTGCTGAAAATCCGGGAGTAATCATTCAAATAGAGGACAAACAGAAAGAAGTCGTTTTAGACTTATTAAATAACTTAGGTATCCAATATGCAGAAATAGGTAAACCAACCACAGAAAGGACTCTATTCATAAAGCATAAGGGCTCAACTCATCAATTTGATATTAATCAACTAAGAGATGTGTGGTATTCTACCTCTTATTTAATGGATAGCAAACAATCTGCCGGAAATTGTGCAAAAGAGCGTTTTGAAAATTACAAGAAACAACCTATTCAATTTAAGTTCCCTGAAAACTTCAAAGGAACATTTGAACATTATAACATTACGCCAGACAGAAAAGAACCTTCCGGCTTAAAAGCGGCTATCATTCGTGAAAAGGGAACAAATGGAGAACGTGAAATGGCCTATGCCTTATATCTTGCCGGATTTGATGTTAAAGATGTTACTATGACCGACTTGATTAGTGGAGAGGAAACATTGGAGGAAATCAATTTCATTGTATTCTGTGGAGGATTCTCTAACTCAGATGTTTTGGGTTCCGCCAAAGGTTGGGCCGGTAGTTTCTTATATAACGAAAAAGCCAAGAAGACATTGACTGATTTTTACAAACGAGAGGACACTTTATCTTTAGGTATATGTAACGGTTGTCAACTTATGATGGAGTTGAACTTAATCAATCCCGAGCATGAAGAAAAAGGTAAGATGCTACATAACAAATCTCATAAATTTGAATCTGCT
This sequence comes from uncultured Bacteroides sp., assembly GCA_964522975.1. Classification (GTDB taxonomy): domain Bacteria; phylum Bacteroidota; class Bacteroidia; order Bacteroidales; family Bacteroidaceae; genus Bacteroides_E. Next base: position 25,569 of record CAZFXK010000025.1, read on the forward strand.
TATTTAGGTATCACCATTCCAGAAAACAACACCGTACTCTTGAATTCTCTTGCCGGTAGTAATTTAGGCATTTGGATTGCTCATGGAGAAGGCAAGTTTTCACTACCTTATACTGAAGACAACTATAATATTGCAGCAAAATACAGTTACAACAATTATCCTGCAAATCCTAATGGATCGGATTATGATGTAGCAGCTCTTGCCAGCAAAGATGGCCGTCATTTAGCGATGATGCCTCATTTAGAAAGAGCTATTTTTCCTTGGCAAAACGCCTACTATCCAGTTACGCACTCAAATGATGAAGTTACACCTTGGATTGAAGCCTTTACCAATGCTAGAAAATGGATTCAAGCTAATAAGAAATAAA
>CAZFXK010000026.1:0-24742 GCA_964522975.1 uncultured Bacteroides sp.
GAGCATCTGACTGTTAATCAGAGGGTCCTTGGTTCAAGTCCAAGAGGAAGAGCATTAGGGGCTATGAAGCCCCTTTTTTTATGAGAAAATTTAATTAAAGAAATTCTTCTTTAATCCTTGGCTAATAGAGCGATTTCATCTATTTTTGTGTTAATAGTTAATAATTGTGACTTTTAATATTTTTTTCTCTGCATTATATAAATAAAAATCAATTAAATAATTAAAAAATCAGTCATTTATGTGGTTAATTAATTCATCTGTAGGAAGGAAAGTGGTGATGAGTATCACAGGACTCGCACTTATCCTTTTCTTAACGTTTCACATGGCAATGAACGCTGTGGCGATTTTTTCTGAGAATGCATACAATTTAATTTGTGAGTTTCTTGGAGCTAATTGGTATGCATTAGTAGCATCAATTGGTTTGGCCGCATTGTTCGTTATTCATATTTTTTATGCTGCTTGGTTGACATTGCAAAATCAAAAAGCTAGAGGAAAAGAAAAATATGATGTGAACAATAGGAATAAAAAAGTAGAATGGTCATCACAAAACATGTTTGTGTTAGGTTTTGTTGTTGTATTGGGCTTAGGACTGCATTTGTTCAACTTTTGGTATAACATGCAATTTCAAGAAATTATTGGAAATTCAAGTGTTGTTTTAGGAGGAAGTGAATATGCTGTCCATGATGGTGCCGGACTCATTAAATACACATTCTCACAGCCATTGTATGTGGTTTTATATGTTATTTGGCTGATTGCTTTGTGGCTACACTTAAATCACGGATTTTGGAGTGCTTTGCAATCTTTGGGATGGAGTAACGATGTTTGGTTTAAACGCTGGAAAGCAATTTCTACTGTTTTTACCTCTCTATTGGTCTTTGGATTTGCCGCTGTTTTGGTTGTGTTTTTTGCTCAATCCTTGATGTAAATCGGTAAGGGAATAATATTTTAACTCTTTAAAATTGTATACTAAGATTATGACTAAAATAAATTCAAAAATTCCACAAGGTGCTTTGGCCGAAAAGTGGACAAACTACAAAGCAAAGCAAAAACTTGTTAATCCGGCTAATAAAAGACGTCTTGACATTATCGTTGTGGGAACAGGGTTGGCAGGTGCATCAGCAGCTGCTTCATTAGGTGAATTAGGTTTTAATGTTTTGAATTTCTGTATTCAAGACTCTCCTCGTCGTGCACACTCTATTGCTGCACAAGGAGGAATTAATGCTGCAAAAAACTATCAAAATGATGGTGACTCTGTCTATCGACTGTTTTATGACACCATTAAAGGGGGAGATTATAGAGCAAGAGAAGCAAACGTTTATCGTTTAGCAGAAGTGTCTAATGCCATTATTGATCATTGTGTTGCACAAGGTGTTCCTTTTGCACGTGAATATGGTGGTACTTTGGCTAACCGTTCTTTTGGTGGAGCTCAAGTTTCCCGTACTTTTTATGCAAGAGGTCAAACCGGTCAGCAATTGCTTTTGGGAGCCTATTCTTCATTAAGTCGTCAGATAGCTAAAGGAACAGTTAAGCTTTATACTCGTCATGAAATGCTTGATGTGGTTCTGGTAGATGGAAGAGCTCGTGGTATTATTGTGCGGGATTTAACAACTGGTGAATTAAAACGTTTTGCTGCTCACGCTGTTGTAGTAGGATCCGGTGGATATGGAAATGCTTTCTTTTTATCTACTAATGCTATGGAATCAAATGGTTCAGTGGCTATTCAATGTTATAAGAAGGGAGCACTATTTGCAAATCCTTGTTTTGCCCAGATTCACCCAACGTGTATTCCTGTGCATGGAGATAAGCAATCTAAATTGACTTTAATGTCTGAGTCACTGCGTAATGATGGACGTATTTGGGTTCCAAAGAAGAAAGAGGATGCCGAAGCCCTTCAAAAAGGAACTAAAAAAGCAAATGATATTCCGGATGAGGATAGAGATTTTTATTTGGAACGTCGTTATCCTGCTTTTGGTAATTTAGTACCAAGAGATGTTGCCTCTCGTGCAGCAAAAGAACGTTGTGATGCCGGATATGGTGTGAATAATACCGGTTTGGCTGTATTCTTAGATTTTAAATATGCCATTGATCGTTTAGGTAAAGATGTTGTAGCAGACCGTTATGGCAATTTGTTTGATATGTATGAGCAAATTACTGCGGAAGATCCTTATACGACTCCTATGATGATTTTCCCAGCTATTCACTATACGATGGGTGGATTATGGGTGGATTATGAATTAATGACTAACATCTCCGGTTTATTTGCTATTGGTGAAGCTAACTTCTCTGATCATGGAGCTAACCGTTTAGGAGCTTCTGCTTTGATGCAAGGATTAGCTGATGGTTATTTTATATTACCTTATACCATTCAGAATCATTTAGCCGATCAAATCCAGGTGCCAAGAATTTCTACGGACTTAAAAGAATTTGAGGAAGCAGAAAAAGCTATCTTGGAAAAAATGAATAAAATTAAAGCTGTTCAGGGTAAACACTCTGTAGATCATATTCATAAGCAGTTAGGCCATGTTATGTGGGACTTTGTAGGAATGTCTCGTACGAAAGAGTCTTTGGAGAAAGCAATAGCTGAACTGGAAAAAGTAAAACAAGATTTCTGGAGTAATGTGCGTGTTCCCGGTGAAGTTAACGATTTGAATATTGAATTAGAAAAAGCTGTTCGTTTAGCTGATTTTATTGAGGTAGGTATCTTAATGGCTTACGATGCTTTAAATCGTGAAGAATCTTGTGGCGGTCATTTCCGTGAAGAATACCGAACTCCTGAAGGAGAGGCTCTTCGAAACGATGAAGAATTTAATTACGTGGCTTGTTGGCAATATACAGGCGAGAATTCTGCACCGAAGATGATTAAAGAACCTCTTATTTATGAGTTTGTTAAGGTAGAAACACGTGACTATAAATCTTAAAAAAACGAGAAAATGAATAACAATATAAATTTTACGCTAAGAGTATGGCGTCAAAGAGGCCCCAAAGTAAAGGGCAGTTTTGAATCCTATGAAATGAAGGATATACCTACAGATACTTCTTTTTTAGAGATGTTAGATATCTTAAATGAACAGTTGATTAACGACGGTAAAGAACCTGTTGTCTTTGATCACGATTGTAGAGAGGGTATTTGTGGAATGTGTTCACTCTATATAAATGGCCGGCCTCACGGACCAAAGGGTGGAGTAACTACCTGTCAGGTGTATATGAGGAGCTTTAAGGAGGGTGATGTCGTTACTGTTGAGCCCTGGCGTTCTGCAGGATTCCCCGTGGTTAGAGATTTAAGAGTAGACCGTTCAGCTTATGATAAAATTATTCAAGCCGGAGGTTACATTAGTGTAAATACGGGTGGTGCTCCTAATGCCAATGATATTTTAATACCTAAAGATATTGCAGAAAAATCGATGGATGCTGCTTCTTGTGTTGGATGTGGGGCTTGTGTCGCTGCTTGTAAAAATGGATCGGCTATGCTTTTCGTTTCAGCTAAGATGAGTCAATTAAACTTATTGCCACAAGGAAAAGTTGAAGCTTCTCGGCGTGCAAAAGCAATGATTTCTAAAATGGATGAACTTGGTTTTGGAAACTGTACAAATACACGTGCTTGTGAAGCAGAGTGTCCTAAGGAAATAACCATTAGTAATATTGCCAGACTGAATCGTCACTTCATTAAAGCCAAATTAAAAGACTAAGAACTTAGTTATTGGCTAGTTATAATACAATAAGGGATATCTATTAAATGGATATCCCTTTTTTAGTCTTAACCCCTAATAGGTAGGTCCCAGACCAAAGCCTCTTCTCTCCCAGATCGAAGCTCCTTCTCTCCCAGACTAAACTGACTTATGTCCCAGACCTATAAAATTCTCTGATAACTATTGATTGTTTTTCAAGCAGAAGTTATACTAATTCATACTGTCCGCCCGCTAATACCCTGATGATTCCTTGCATCTCTAAATTAAATAAATCGGTGTGTAGCTTCTGAATCGGTAGATGAGTTGCATCTAATAAGTTGTCAATCTGCATTTTACCTTGCTGTTGCAAAAGATTTATTATTTGCTCCTCTTCTTTGTTTAATTCAGGAAAAAGATCTCGCTGGATGGGCTTAGTATTTTGTTTCTTTGTTGTGGCTTGATCCCATCTCATAAATTGGATGAAATCATCTGCTGAAGTGATAAGAGAAGCCTTATTTTGTTTTATGAGTTGGTTGCATCCTTCCGAGTATTGATCTGAAATCCTTCCCGGAAAAGTAAAACAGTCCCTGTTATAGCTATTTGCTAAGTCTGCTGTAATTAGAGCGCCTCCTTTAGATGCGGATTCTACCACTATTGTAGCATCACTCATACCGGCAATTATGCGATTGCGACTAACAAAATTATAACGTTCGGGAGAGGTATTAGAGCAGAACTCCGTAATTACCCCTCCCTGTTCAAGCATCTGTATGGCTGTTTTCTTATGTTGATTTGGATAGATACGATCTAAACCGTGTGCTAGTACTCCAATTGTAGGAAAGTTTAATTCTAATGCTAATTGATGTGAAGTGATGTCTATGCCAAAAGCTAACCCGCTAATAATAAGAGCATCCGGAATGACTTCTTTTAATCCTTTTAAGAAGTCAGAGCAGAGTTGACGTCCATATTGTGTAGATCTGCGAGTTCCTACCATACTAATAGTATAGGGTACATTTAAATTACAGTTGCCTTTGAAATATAAAAGTAGTGGTGCGTCATCACACGCTTTCAACCGATAAGGATATTCACTATCGCTATAAGGAATACATTGAATCTGATGTTTCTTTGCAAATTGATACTCTAGAAGGGCTTCTTCTTTAGGCTTCTTAGACAGTAAAGAGTCATAAAGATTCTGATTAATATGTAAGCCGGACTCTTTTAATTCTTCTAAAGAACTAAAAACACCTTTAGCAGAGCCAATAAAATCAATTAGCTTCTTACTCGTACGTAGCCCTAGCAAAGGTGTTTTTGTTAAGGCTATACTGGCAATGATTTCTTCTTCGTCACTCATGGTTTATAAATGGAGCAAATGCTTCGTCGAAAATAGAACTGTGAGCCAGTTTTCCATTCACTAAACAAACGGTTTCAACAACTGCACGTATTGCTAATTTATGGTCTGATTTGCGAAAGATATCTTGATGAAAGAGATATTTTATGCCCTCCTTCTTAAGGTAGAGTTTTGACAGATAAGAATCGCCACTAGTTAAGGGTGTTTTGAAGGCCATGTTAGCATGAGCTACGACAGGGTCAACCCCTTTTTCGTGAAGTTGTGCAATATTTATGTTTAAGGTATCTAAAAACTCATGACGAGTATGTTCAAGATAATGCAGATAATTTGCATGATTAACAATGCCTTGAAGATCGCATTCATAATCTCGAACTTTCATTTCCAGTTCAAAAATATATTTACTCATTTTATTTTTATTATTCAATTTTACGCTTTTCTATAGTATGAGCCGGTACTATTTTATATAGCTTATCATTGGGGCGGATTTTTTCTTCTAGCTTTATAGAGAAACTCTCTCCTTTTTTTACTTGTTGAGTAGGTTTCAGGTTTACTCGAGGCTCCTTAAGGGTGGTGTATATTGCACCGGTTGTAGGGCCTGTAATTAATACTTTATCCCCCTCGTTCAGTTCCCCGGATTGCATCATAAATTCAGCTACTTGTATATTACTGAAATATTTAACCCCTTTACCCACATAAACTTTTCGTTCTGTAGCTTCAGATCCATAATTTTTACTCCACTCTCCCAGCCGTTGGCCTAGATAATAACCATCCCAAAACCCACGATTGAAAACCGTTTTGAGTCGTTGGTTCCATTTTTCTATTTTTTCCTCTGTAAAATCATTGTTTAAATAAGCCTGTATTGCTTCTTTATAGCACTCTACAACAACTTTTACATATTCCGGTCCACGAGCTCTTCCTTCAATTTTAAATACACGTACTCCTGCATCAATCATTTTATTGATAAAATGAATGGTCTTTAAATCTTTAGGAGACATTATATATTCATTGTCTATCTCTAATTCCGCACCGGTATCTTTATCCGTTACAGTATAGGCTCTTCTGCATATCTGCATGCATGCCCCACGGTTAGCTGAATGTCCCATTTCGTGTAAAGAAAGATAGCATTTGCCTGATACAGCCATACAAAGTGCCCCATGACAAAACATTTCAATGCGTATTAATTCACCATTAGGACCACAAATGTTTTCCTTTTCTATTTGTTGATGAATTTGAGAAACCTGTTCTAAGTTTAATTCTCTTGCTAATACTACAACATCGGCAAATTGTGCGTAGAATCGTAGCGATTCTATATTGGTGATATTTAGCTGAGTAGACAAATGGACTTCCTGTCCAATGGAGCGTGCGTATAGCATAACTGCAACATCACTAGCGATGATAGCAGAGATATTGGCTTTTTTAGCTGCATCTACAATGGCTTTCATAAGCTCCATATCTTTGTCATAGATAATGGTATTTACTGTAAGATAACTTTTCATTCCATGCTTATCGCAAGTTGATGCAATTTCATCTAAATCTTCTATGGTAAAGGTCTTAGCCGACCGAGCTCTCATATTTAGGTTCTCTATCCCAAAATAGATGGAGTTTGCTCCTGCTTGTATAGCAGCGGCTAATGATTCTCGAGAACCAACCGGTGCCATGATTTCAAAATCTTTTATGTGGTATTTCATTGACTTAATTCTTTCTATTATTGAATGTGACGATTATCAACAACTAACTTATGGATATAGTTTTATTGGTTAGTTATTCTATCTTCCTTATTCTTTTAGCAAAGATAGAGTTTTTCCCTATTTTTGCATTGAGAAATCTCCTACTAATTCATATAAGGATATATTATAGCCGTGAAAATTGCAAATTTAGATTTAGGGAATCGGCCTGTTATTTTGGCTCCCATGGAAGATGTTACTGATATTGCTTTTCGTTTACTCTGTAAAGAATTTGGTGCTGATATGGTCTATACAGAGTTTGTGTCTGCTGATGCCTTGATTCGTTCCATTGAAAAAACGATGCGAAAACTGGAAGTTAAAGATGAAGAGCGACCGGTTGCTATTCAGATATATGGTAATAGCGTTGATACTATGGTTGAGGCCGCAAAAATAGTTGAAGCTTCTCATCCTGATGTAATTGATATTAATTTTGGCTGTCCTGTTCGTAAAATAGCGGGTCGGGGTGCCGGATCTGGGATGTTACGTAATATACCTTTGATGCTGGAAATAACTAAAGCGGTTGTTAATGCAGTTAAACTTCCAGTAACCGTAAAAACCCGATTGGGGTGGGATGAGGAACACCAAATTATTGTAGAGTTAGCCGAGCAGCTACAAGATTGTGGTATATCAGCCCTAGCTATACACGGAAGAACACGTGCTCAAATGTATAAAGGGGAGTCAGATTGGACTTTAATTGGTGAAGTGAAAAGGAATCCTCGTATGTATATTCCTATTATAGGAAATGGAGATATTGTGTCAGCAGTAGGGGCAAAAGAAGCTTTTGATCGATATGGTGTGGATGGCATTATGATAGGGCGTGGTAGTATTGGGCGGCCTTGGATTTTTCATGAAGTGAAAGAGTATCTGGAAAAAGGGGTCTTACCCGAACTAAAATCTTTCGATTGGTATTTAGACGTCTTACGTAAACAGGTGGAGGATAGTGTGCATAGGATTGATGAAAGGAGAGGATTGATTCATATGCGTAGGCATATAGCTGCTACACCTTTATTTAAGGGGCTCCCTGATTTTAGAGAAACAAGGATACAGATGTTACGCACAGAGTCGTTAGATGAGTTATTATCTATTTTTTCTCGAGTGAATCAGCGTGTCAATGAGAATAATCTATTCCCTTCTTCTTTATCAGATTTCCATTTAATGGCTTAGAAATTATAATTTTATTGATAGTGAATAAAAAAGCCGGATAATTCATTGAATCATCCGGCTTTTAATTTATTTAGATCGAAAAATGATTAATCTAATTGAGGACCTGCAGGTACAAGTGCTTTACCTGCTTCATTAGTGGTAAACTTGTTGAAGTTTTTGATGAATCGTCCAGCTAAATCTTTAGCTTTTTCATTCCATTCTTCAGCATTTGCATACGTATCACGAGGATCAAGGATTTCAGTTTGAACACCTGGAAGCTCAGTAGGTACTTCTAAGTTGAATAAAGGAATGTGTTTGCTTGGAGCTTTGTCAATGGAACCATCAAGAATTGCATCAATAATAGCACGTGTATCTTTAATGGATATGCGTTTTCCTGTACCATTCCATCCGGTATTAACAAGATATGCTTTAGCTCCTGATTTCTCCATTTTCTTAACTAATTCTTCTGCATATTTAGTTGGGTGTAGAGATAAGAATGCTGCACCAAAACAAGCAGAGAAAGTTGGAGTAGGCTCAGTAATACCACGCTCAGTACCCGCCAATTTAGCAGTAAAACCAGAAAGGAAGTAGTATTGAGTTTGGTTAGGAGTTAAAATTGAAACCGGAGGCATAACACCGAAAGCGTCAGCTGTCAAGAAAATAACTTGTTTAGCAGCTGGTCCTTTAGATACTGGTTTAACAATGTTTTCAATATGATAGATAGGGTAAGAAACACGTGTGTTTTCGGTTACACTACCATCAGTGAAGTCTATTTTACCATTTTCATCAACAGTAACATTTTCTAAAAGAGCATCACGTTTAATAGCATTGTAAATATCAGGTTCTGCTTCTTTGCTTAAGTTAATAACTTTAGCATAGCAACCTCCTTCAAAGTTGAATACACCTTCATCATCCCATCCGTGCTCATCATCTCCAATAAGTTTACGTTTTGGATCAGTAGAAAGAGTTGTTTTTCCAGTTCCTGATAAACCGAAGAATATAGCTGTGTTTTCTCCATTTAAGTCAGTATTGGCGGAACAGTGCATAGAAGCTACACCTTGACGAGGTAAACGGTAGTTCATGATAGAGAACATACCCTTCTTCATCTCACCTCCGTACCAAGTATTTAATATTACTTGTTCTCCATCTGTTAAGTTAAAGACAGTTGCAGTTTCTGAATTTAGTCCTAATTCTTTGAAGTTTTTTACTTTAGCTTTTGATGCATTGAAAGAAACAAAATCAGGCTCACCGTAATTAGCTAACTCCTCTTCTGTAGGACGGATAAACATGTTAGTCACAAAATGTGCTTGCCATGCAACTTCCATAATGAAGCGAACTTTCATACGGGTTTTTTCGTTGGTTCCGCAGAAAGTATCAACAACAAAAAGTCTTTTTCCAGAAAGTTGCTCAATAGCAAGTTTTCTAAGCTCTTTCCATGTCTCAATAGAAGTCGGCTTATTGTCATTTTTATATTCATCAGTAGTCCACCAAACAGTATCTCTACTTGTATCATCTAAGACAAAGAATTTATCTTTAGGTGAACGACCGGTATAAATACCTGTTTTAACATTAACAGCACCTAATTCTGTTACTTGACCTTTTTCATATCCCTCTAATTCGGGTTTGGTCTCTTCATTAAACAGTGTGTCATAAGACGGGTTATGTAAAACCTCTTTTACGTCTTTAATTCCGTACTTGCTTAAGTCTAGTTTTCCCATTTGTTTGTTTTTATAAAAATTGATATTATACTTAATTATTTATTCTATTAGTTAGAAACGGATTTTCAAGAAAGCTATTGCAAAATAATATAGTTTTCTTTTTTATCCATACAAAAGTAATACTTTCTTTTAGATTATGTATTCTAATAAAGAAATAATTCTTTAATGTAAAACAGTTTTTCATAAGAAAACAATTAAGTGGTATCTGAATATTGCAAATTACTATATAATCCTTTACTTTGTACGCAAAACAAGAACAGCAAACATGAAAATAGTTAATCTAAGCGAAACAAATTCTATTTTGAATCAATATGTCAGTGAAATTCGCGATCAAGAGATTCAAAAAGATAGAATGCGATTTCGAAGGAATATTGAAAGAGTAGGAGAGATCATGGCCTACGAGATCAGTAAGACTTTTGTTTACAGCCCCAAAAACACTCAGACCCCATTAGGTGTAGCAACTGTTGATACTCCTGATAATCAAGTGGTGATTAGTACCATACTTAGAGCCGGTCTTCCTTATCATCAGGGTTTTGTCCGTTATTTAGACCAAGCAGATAATGCTTTTGTTTCTGCTTACAGAAAATACAAAGATGCTTTGAAGTTTGATATCCATATAGAATACATTGCTTCTCCCCGTATTGATGATAAGACACTGATTATCACAGATCCTATGTTGGCTACAGGAGGAAGTATGGAGTTAAGCTATGAGGCGATGATGACAAAAGGTAATCCCTATGAAATTCATATTGCTGCTATCATAGCTAGTCAGCAGGCTATAGAGCATTTGATGTCTAGTCTGAATCACGAAAACATAACTATTTGGTGTGCAGCCATTGATCCTGAAATAAATGAACATTTTTATATTGTTCCCGGATTAGGTGATGCCGGAGATTTGGCTTTTGGGGATAGGGAGTAAAATTTTAATTAGCCGGAATTACAAACAAAAAAGCAAGGACTCTAATACAGTCCTTGCTTTTTTGTTTGCATTATTTTTTCTTGCTGCTTTTGCTGGTTTTACTTGGGGTTTTCTTTTTAGTGCTTCTTTTGCTCTTTCCTTTATTTTCTTGTTGCTCTTTGATTATCATTAAGCACTCATCCAATGATAATTCTGCCGGAACTTTATCTTTAGGGATTTTATAATTTTTCTTTTTATAAGAAATATAAGGTCCATATCTACCATTGAGAATTTGCATCTCCGGTTCTTCGGTAAAGCTTTTGATGTGTTTCTTTGCATCAGCTTCGCGCTTGGCGAGTATAATTTCTATAGCCTCTTCAAGTGTTATTTCTAATGGATCGAATGTTTTAGGTAATGAGGCATATTTTGAATTATGATAGACATAAGGGCCAAATCGTCCAACTCCAATTTTTACTTCTTTCTCCTCAAAGTCACCTAATGAACGAGGAAGCTTAAATAATTCAACAGCTTCTTCAAGCGTTAAAGTTTCCATGGACATCCCTTTTCTCATTTGTGCAAAACGAGGTTTTTCTTCATCTTCCGAACTACCCATTTGTACCACCGGACCATAACGTCCGATTTTAACCGAGATGGGTTTCCCTGTTTGTGGGTGATTTCCCAGCATGCGTTCTCCTACACGATGTTCGGTTTGTGTTTCAAGAGCTTCATCAACTAAAGGATGAAAACGGTCATAGAAAGTAGAGAGGGTTTTATTCCACTCTTTTTTGCCTTCTGCGATGTCATCGAATTCTTTTTCAACAGTTGCAGTAAAGTTGTAATCCATTATCTGGGGGAAATACTCTATCAAGAAATCGTTTACAACGATACCTACATCAGTAGGATATAGTTTTGCCCGTTCTCTTCCGGCCATTTCCGTTTTTATGTTATCGCTAATTTTTTCTCCGTCAAGTTCAATGACATTATATTGTCTTTCAACACCTTCTATATCTCCTTTTTCAACATAGTCTCTGTTTTGAATCGTTGAGATGGTAGGTGCATAAGTAGATGGACGACCTATCCCTAATTCTTCTAATTTGCGGACTAAACTGGCTTCAGTAAATCGGTATGGACCTTGAGTAAAGCGTTCGGTAGCTGTAATTAATTGCCTATTCAGATTCTGCCCTACACTTAGAGGAGGTAAAATACGGTTATCGTCCTCGTGTGTTTCTTCATCATCGTACGATTCCATATAAACACGTAAGAAACCATCAAATTTAATAACCTCTCCGGAAGCTATCAATTTCTCTTTACTATTGCTAATATCTATTGTTGCTGTTGTTTTCTCAAGCAATGCTTCTGCCATTTGTGAAGCCAAAGTGCGTTTCCATATTAGCTCGTACAAGCGTTGTTCTTGAGAGGATCCACCTATGGTTTCGGATTGCATATGAGTGGGGCGTATTGCCTCGTGTGCTTCTTGAGCTCCTTTTGAATGGGTTTGGAATTGACGTGTTTTTACGTAATTTTTCCCCATTGTTTTAGTTATTTCTTCTTTACATTCATTTATTGCAAAGGTAGATAAGTTCACGGAGTCAGTACGCATATAAGTAATATGTCCTGCTTCATATAGCCGTTGAGCAATCATCATGGTTTGTGCAACAGAAAATCCCAACTTTCGGGAAGCCTCTTGTTGTAGTGTGGAAGTTGTAAATGGGGGTGCAGGATGTTTTTTACTGGGACGTGTTGTAATATCTTCAATGGTGAAAGTCGACGTTTTACACGCTTCCAAGAAACGAGTAGTTTCTTCTTTAGTCTTAAAACGTTTATTCAGTTCAGTTTTAATTTCCTGTAAATGTCCATTCTTATCTTTCGTTTCAAAGAGTGCCGTAACCCGGTAGGAGGCTTTACTTGTGAAATCTCTGATTTCTCGTTCGCGCTCTACAATCAAACGCACAGCTACAGATTGTACCCTACCGGCCGAAAGAGCCGGTTTTATTTTTCTCCAAAGTACAGGAGAAAGCTCAAAACCCACAATCCGATCTAGTATTCTTCTTGCTTGTTGTGCATTAACTAAATTAATATCTATTTCTCTGGGGTTTTGAATGGCATTCTGAATGGCATTTTTGGTGATTTCATGAAAAACAATACGCTTTGTGTTTTCGGGTTTTAACCCCAAAACATCATATAAATGCCAAGAGATGGCCTCTCCTTCACGGTCCTCATCCGATGCCAGCCAAACCGTTTCTGCTTTTTTAGCTTCTGCTTTAAGTTCGCTGACTACTTTCTTTTTGTCAGCAGGAATTTCATATTGTGGTTCAAAATCATTTTCTATGTCTATTCCAAGATCTTTCTTTTTTAAATCCCGGATGTGTCCATAACTGGATAGAACTTTATAGTCATCTCCTAAAAATTTTTCAATAGTCTTTGCTTTCGCCGGAGACTCAACTATTACTAGGTTTTTATGCATGGTTATATACGACTAATTTGTAGCTTAATTCACACAAAGGTATTAATAAATGCTTATTGCACACATCTTTGCTATGAAAAAAGGTGTTTTTTTACTTAAAAACACCTTTTTGTTTTATTTTGTTTTCTTTTAGAAAAGAAACTTAACCCCCCCTACGAAGTTGAATCCTTGAGTGGGGTAGCTGTAGAAATATTGATAATCCTGATTGAGTATGTTATCTGCTTTTACATAGATAGAAGCTCCTTTATAGAGTCTATAGGTTACTTCAGCATGTAAATTACTTACGGGGTCAAAACGTTTCATCAGGTTACTTTCCGTTCTGTGGATGTAGCGATAGCCCAGTTCGATGTCAAGAGAAGATATGGGGCGAAAAACCGTTCTGAAATCTAAATCAAACAGAGGTTTCATCAGTAATGCCAAATCATTATCTACACTCCAATTTCTATAAACTCCTGACAAGGTAAGGTCTACTAAGTTCTTGTAGCTATAAGAAACAGTAGCTCCTGCAAAAACGTTATTACTATTGGTTTGACCTAAGTCTTCCCAATTATATAAAGAGTTATCAGAAAGTGTAGGTGTCAACCATTCGTTGTGTTGGAATATATCCTTTTTAAGGTTTTGATAACCTCCAAATAGGTTTAACCAAAGTCCGGCAGTTGGAGAGGCTTTAAATCCGATGGAAGCATTTACCTGTTCGTATGTGTCTTCTAATCGACGAGATAAAACAGCATAAGGGTTTATTCTTTCCATTTGCTGAAAGTCATTGACCTGTCTGCCTCCTGTTGTAGTGACATATAACATATAACTATCAGAGAATAAATAGGCTATATTTACATCCGGAGCAACGTTAATCGATTTCCCAAAGTTAAAAGCTAAATCTACGTGGGCCCCTAATCTCATTTTCCAATGATCGTCTTGATATTCGTAGTAAGGATTAAAATCGACTGTCGTATGGTTTTCAATGGAGTCACTACTGTAGAAAAAATTATTCATGTTAAAGAAAACACCTATCCGACTATCCTCATTGATGGGAGCAAAAACATCAGCAGAGGTTTGTAGCTTACTTTCCTTGTTCGCTTCAATATTCTCTTTGGTTGCTGTTTGATCCATCCAGTCATTTTGTCTGGCATAGTGACTGAATTTCATATTAACATCAGCTTGTAGTGGTAATTCTGAGTTTGTGGTTTCTACTCCTACTAAAAAAGAACCCCTAGTGAATTTCTGTTTATCTGCAATAGCTCTTGGGACTATTATGGCGTCTTTAAATCCCACTAAATGTTCATTATGATAATTAAAATTACTCAATCCAAAATTACCCCCTAATTTTAGGTTAGCTCCTGTAAATTGATGTTGGTAGTTAATTCCGGCATTGGTTTTGTAATATCGGGCATCCCATTTTTTTCCGTTGAATAAATCTAGTTCTCCATTCATCCCCATAAGACTGAAATCCAAGTTCAATTGATCTTGTGGGGAAATAGTAAAGAGGTAATTCACCCGGCTATCTACGTTGCCATAGTTACCGTACCCAAAGCGGAAATATCCGGGTTTTCCCTTTTTGAATATTTCTTTGGCCATAAAGGGTTCTATACTTGTTTTGGGAAACATATAACTGGGAGAGAATTTTGTATCATAAACCACCTCTTTTTTAGTTACTTGAGGTTCTTCAACCGGAGGTAATACGTTGACTTTTGACGCATCCATCAAAGTAGGGTTATACTCTTGTTCCACAACTACCGTCCGAATATGCGTAGTGTCTTTTGCTTGTTTTTGAGCTTTTATGGGAGCAAATAAAAAGAGGGCTCCTGCCAATATATAATAATTGAATTTCATGTTTATGCTGTTTATTCTTCAGTTAGTTTATTTAATCTACTTTGAATCATTTCTTCAATATGTTGGTCTCCTTTATAATTTTGTTGTAGACTCAACAAATATTGGCGAGCTTCAATTTTCTTACCCAAGGCTACATTTACGTCGGATAGTAATATAAATCCACGAGCTAACCAATACGCGTGAGGGGTACTTTGTTCAATGAAATCTATCAATTCATTTTCGGCAGCCTGATATTGTTGTTGGTTATATAACATTTCTGCTACTCTGAATTTAGCCTCTGCTCCATAAATGATTCGAGTGTCTTTTGCCAATACCTTATAATCTTCCAAAGCTTTGTTGTCTGCTTTTTGATTTCCATAAGCTTTAGCTCGTTCATAAAGAGCCTCATTTTTTAATTCCGGTTCTGTTTTTTCTTGTGCTAAGACCTCTGTCGCAGCTTGTATGATTTCAATGTCATCCTGAAGAGCTACAGCTGTTTTCAGAATGCCTTGATGAGCCGTTTTTTTATGAGCAGGTGTTGTGGCTATTTCTTTCAGGTGTTTATAGCTGGCTAAAGCTTCGCTGAATTGATTTAATTTTACTTGTACGGTACTACGCATTACCAGCGCCTCCTCTAAGTAAGGATTGTTGGGGTATTTTAGTAATTCATCGGAATGATATAGAATTTTCTCATAATTGCCTTGTTGGTTGGCTATGGTACATAAGTAATAATGAGCGCCTAACTGAAAAGCTCCTTGAGGAAAACTCTGTAGATAGTTATTGAAACTATTTTTTGCTTGTTCTATACTGCCCTTCATAAATGTACGCTCGGCCGCCACATAAGTCAAGGAGTCTTGTTCGCTGGCGTCAAATTGAATGTTACCGGGTATTTGGGAAACTAACGAGGCAAACTCATCCACTCTGTTTTGATCAACATATAGCGATTTTAGATCGCGCATGGCCGTACGAGCTTCTTCACTCCCGGGGTAACTCATTGCCACCTCTTTATAAGCACGAATGGCTTGATCATAATTACCATCTTGATAATATAATAAACCAATTTCTGTAGCCGCTTTTCTTGCCAGAGGACTTTGAGGGAATTTAGTCATAAGATCCTTAAATGAAGCGATGGCCTGTGCATTGTTGTTTAGCTGTACATAAGAGCGGCCTTTTTCATATATGGCATTGACTACATAAGGGGAGGAGGGGTATTTACCCATCAATCGATTTAATAGTGTGATTTTTCCGCTATAATCTTTTTGTATGCCGGAAACCAAAGCTAATTGATAAAAAGAGTAATCACCTGCTTTAGAGCCTAGGCTCTCAGCTTCCGCATAATGCTGTTTAGCTTCATCGAACTGGCGGCTTTGAAAATAGGTGTCACCTACACGATTGTGTGCATCTGCTATGGCAAACGATTCATTTATATCTTTATTCAGTTGTATGTATTTTAAAAACCACTGACGTGCATTGCTGTATTGTTTATTGTGAAAATGAATGTATCCCAAGTTATAATGAGCCAATGCGTACATTAAAGAGTTCTTGTCAGTTGTGGCCTGTAGATAGCTAGTAAAGTCACGCATTGCTTCATTGTGTTTATTCAGGCGATAATTAGATTCACCCCTCCAATAATAAGCTTCTGCTTTTGTTTTTTGGTTATATTGGGCTAAGTCTAAGGATAGATTGAAGTAGTTCAAAGCCTCTAAGAATGAGGCATTAGCAAAAGTTTGGGTTCCCAGTTGAAATAAGATTTTCTGTTTAGCTTCTAATATCTTTGCACTAGGACGTGTTATGCGGTTAATCGACTCAAGAGCCGGAGCATAACTGCGTGTTGTCATATAAACATCAACTAAATAGCTGCTTATTTCTTCAGCATATTGAGAGTAAGGATAGTCATTCAAGAATTTCTCAAATACCGTAACCGATTCTCCAAATGCTGAGTAGGAGGTTTCGTGAATAGTGAGGGCATGGTTATATGCTGCTTGCTCTGCAATAAGAATGTCTGCTTTAGAAGCTGCGGCCTGCTCAAAAGCCATACGCGCGTTATTTTTATCAGCCAATTTCAGATAAGCCAATCCCATATGTAAAAAAGCATTTTGAGAAAGAGCGTCATCCAAGGTAGTTGTCTGGGCTAAATTTTCTGCAGCTTTTGAATATACCTGTGTTTGATAATAAGACATACCCAGCATATACAAGGCATTGCGTTGTGGGGTTTCTGTGTTTTGTGTGTATTGTTCAAATTCCGTTATGGCTTTAGGATAGCGTTGATAAATATAATTTACCTGTCCTAATATGCGATGAAACTCACTATTCTTAGGATGATTGGGGAAAGCACTTAACGCATTTTGTGCTACAATTTCAGCTTTATCTGCTTGGTTTTTTAATAAATAAATATCGGCAATATAGAAGTTTGCCAGTGCGCCATATTTGTTGTGGAGTTGTAAGGAGAGGAATCCTTTGATGGCTTCATCATAACGTTCTTGCGTATACCGAATATATGAAATATAATATGTGCAGTCATCTGCATAACGATTACTACTTAGTCGTAAGGTTTCAAACCAAATGGCCGCTTCCTTGTTATTGCCTACCTTTAAATGCGAGAGAGCTAAACGATAGGTCATATCATCCCGTTCGTCACGTTCTAAAAGATCCAATCGGGAAGAATTGAAAAAGGCTAATGCTTGATGGAAGTCCTCATTGTAAAAATGACCGGAAGCCATCAAGGCATAAATCCTGTTGGCATAGGGTGAGTCAGGATATTTTTCCAGATGCTGCTCTAGTAGAAGTAGTTTGTTTTGATCT
This sequence comes from uncultured Bacteroides sp., assembly GCA_964522975.1. GTDB lineage: Bacteria > Bacteroidota > Bacteroidia > Bacteroidales > Bacteroidaceae > Bacteroides_E. The sequence continues at coordinate 17,569 of CAZFXK010000026.1, forward strand.
CCCATTTCATACTTAGAGGTAGAAAGCATATAATCCACATCCAGAAGATGTGATGGTTTTTGATTTTGTAAATAATTCTCAAGGAGCGTAATGACTGTAGCGTAACTTTTTTGCTCATATAAAGTCTTTGCTTCTTTATACAGCGTTTCGTCGGTTGTTATATTGTAGCTTGTTTGTGCCTTTACCGCGAGTGCAAAGGTAAAGATTAAAACACTCAATAAGCTAATTTGGATTTTTCTCATGGTTTATTTGGTTTATACTGATTGCAAATATACAGCTTTTACTAATTTGTACATAAATCGTTAAGAGTTTATAACTAAATAATTAAATCCCTTTGTTTTAAATGAAGGTGGTAAAGTTGCTTTGTTGTAAGGCTTTATCTTTTAGTCTTTTAATTCCCTGTTGAATGGAATGCAGGCCAAAATCTTCTACTCTAAGTTTTTGAAGAGGAATGAATTCTAATGATTCTACATCGTCTTGGGCGCTAAGTGGCTTATAGTCATTCACTTCACAATGGTAAAATAGATCTAATGTGTGAACTAAGAAATTGGAATATTCATAGGTATTAGGAATGGAAAACAGATAGGATGCCCGGGTTACAATTAATTGAGTTTCTTCCTTTATTTCGCGCATAATGGCTTCTTCTCCGGTTTCATAAAGGTCTACAAAGCCACCGGGTAGGTCAAAAGTGCCTTTGGCTGGTTCTTTGGCCCGGCGTGCAACTAATAGTTCCTCTTTATTATTTATTATAATGCCTACTGTGGATGCTGATGAGTTAAAGTAGTATACAAAACCACAATCGTGACATTTTTTTGATTTTTCATTATTGATTTTGAAATGGGAAGAACCGCATTTAGGGCAAAAAATAAATTTATCTAGTGGATGTGGCATGGTATTTTACTGTTTTTTTAAGCTATTGTAAAAAACAAAAATACAATAATAAAAGGAATAAGTGCCTTATAGTAAGTGAATCTTATTAGAAAATAAAAGGGGTTAGAAGGAGTTTTGAAATAGTGAATTTAAAAGGATGATTGCTCCTTAATATTTGGGTCTGGGAGACAAAGGGCAAAGGTCCCAGACCGAACACTTGTCTCTCCCAGACCCAAGGGGCATCGGTCTGGGATCTTTTTTATCTTCTCTTAAATAAAATCCCTTTCATAAATTTGTATCTTTGTTCATAGTCAATGATAAATAAGAATAATTATGTTAGATCTTGAACTCCTAACAGAAAAGGTTGTTTTAATAGCCAAAGAAATCGGTGATTTTTTAAGAGAAGAACGAGTTAATTTTAAACGTTCAAAGGTTGAAAAGAAAAGTCAAAGTAATTATGTTTCCTATGTTGATAAAACGGCAGAAAAGAAGTTGGTGGATCTACTTGCCCAATTACTTCCCGAAGCCGGTTTTATAGCAGAGGAGGGGACTGCTTCGTATGACAACGAAAGTCTGTGCTGGATAATTGATCCTTTAGACGGAACAACTAACTATATCCACGATGAGGCTCCTTATGGTGTAAGTGTTGCTTTGAAGCAAGAAGGAGAAGTTGTCATGGGAGTGGTTTATGAGGTTTGTCGCGATGAATGCTTTGTTGCTTGGAAAGGGGGAGGTGCATATCTGAATAATAGTCTGATTCATGTTTCTGAGTTAACTGTTTTACAGGATGCTTTTTTAATACTTGAACTACCTTATGCTGCATCAAAATATAAAAAAACCGGACTTTATTTAATTGATGAATTATATGGTAAAGTGGGAGGTATACGTATGAATGGTTCAGCTGCCGTAGGAATTTGTTATGTTGCTTTGGGGCGTATAGATGGCTGGATAGAAGCTTTCATAGAAGAATGGGATTTTGCTGCAGCTGCTTTGATTGTAAAAGAAGCCGGAGGAACGGTTACTGATTTTTATGGAAGTACTTCTTATCAAGAAGGTCATCATCTTGTGGTTACCAATGGAAATTTACATGATGCCTTGCTCTCTTTGGTTCAATCTTGTTTACCTAAAGGAATGTAAAATGAAATAAGTGTTATGTCTTTATTCCGTAAATGGTTCTCAGCATTACTTTCTTTATTCTTTCCCCGCTGTTGTGTGGTTTGTGAGAATGTTTTACTTGAACAAGAACATTTTTTATGTTTGGATTGTATAACGTCTTTGCCCAGAACACAATTTCATCTACAGCCCAATAATCCTATGGAACAACTCTTTTGGGGGAAAGTAGCAATAAATAAAGGAACTGCCTTTTTTTATTATCGAAAGGGGAGTGATTTTAGTAACATTCTGTATCATTTGAAATATGAAGGGGGAAAGGAGTTAGGAGAGTTGTTAGCCTCGGCTATGGCGGCAGAAGTTTCTCAAACGTCTGATTTTTTTCAATTTCTTGATGTTCTGATCCCTGTACCTCTGCATCCTGATAGATTGAAAGAAAGAGGATATAATCAGAGTGAATGGATTGCCAAAGGAATAGCAAAAGTTACACAGATACCAATTGATGCTCAAAATTTGGTCCGCAACCGTTTTACTGAAACACAAACCAGAAAGTCTGTTTGGGAGCGACAAGAAAATATAAGAGGTGTTTTTGATGTGAAGAACAAAGAGTCTCTTATCAATAAACGAGTTTTATTAATCGATGATGTTGTAACAACAGGTGCTACTCTTACTTCTTGTGGCATGGCTCTTTCTACTATCCCCGGGATAGAGTTGAATTTCTTAACCCTAGCTTTGGTTGAATATTAAAAAAGCACCATAATGTATAAAATACACCATAGTGCTTTCAGATAAATAATAATTAATCGGAAATTATTTATTTAATTTCCCATGTATTACCGGATAAGAGTATTTCTTTTAATGTTCTTGCTTTTTTCTTCTGTTTAACCTCTTCAATTTGTTGATAGATACAGTCGTCGTAAGTCGGTGCTGTAACATCCCGAATTACACCTAAAGCAATTGGAAATTCCGGACCTTCCATTAATGCCAGCTTGATATGTAATGTGTTATCACTACAATGAGCATCATGTACTAATAGGTCTTTTTCAGTAATGCCGTTTTCTCCAATTTTGACTACCTTTAGGTTAAAACCATCCTGCATAATACCTAATTCGTTTTCTTCTCCAAAAATCATAGGTTTTCCATGCTCTAAATAAATAGCGTTTTTTGCACGGTCTGCACGAGTAGCCAAAAGGCTCTGTGATCCTTTATTGAAAATAATACAGTTTTGTAAAACCTCAACAACCGCAGCCCCTTTGTGTTTTGCGGCAGCAGTAAGGGCTTCTACTGATGGAGCCATATCAACATCTACACAACGTGCAAAAAAGTTACCTCTAGAACCAAAGACCAGTTCAGCCGGGCGGAATGGATCTTCAACGGTACCATAGGGAGACGATACCGTTACCATACCTCTGGGCGAGGTAGGGGAGTATTGTCCTTTTGTTAAACCATAAATTTGGTTATTCAATAGTACAATATTAAGATCAATATTCCTGCGTAGTGCATGGATAAAGTGATTTCCTCCAATGGCTAATCCGTCTCCATCTCCTGAAACAAGCCAAACGCATAGGTTAGGGTTCGCCACTTTTACTCCGGTTGCTACTGCTGCGCCACGTCCGTGGATTGTATGAAATCCATAAGTCCCCATATAATAAGGTAAACGAGAAGAGCAACCTATACCTGAAATAACAGCGGTGTCATGCGGTGCTACTCCAACTTCAGCCATAGCTCTATGTAGTGAGTTAAGTAATGCATGATCACCACATCCAGGACACCATCTTACATTTAATTCGTTCTTAAAGTCTTGATTTGTATATTTTTGACTCATAATTAATCCTCCTCCAAAATTTTAGTGAACTCTTCAATCATGCGAGCAACATTGAATGGTTGTCCTTTTACACGGTTAAATTGATGAACATGGTCTAGACCTCCAATTTTTCCTTTAAGAATAAGGGCAAATTGTCCTTTATTTTGTTCTGCCACAATAACTTTCTTGTATCTTTTCAAAACCTCCTCTGTGTTCTTGGGTAGAGGGTTGATATATTGAAAATGAGCAAGAGCCACTTTTTTGTTTTGTTCTTGCATTCCCTGCATGGCAGAATATAGATGTCCATAAGTACCTCCCCAGCCAACAATGAGTAGGTCGGCATCAGTATCTCCTTGAACTTCTAATTCAGGAATACAGTTTGCAATGTAATCTATTTTAGCCTGACGTGTGTTTACCATTTTTTGGTGATTCTCCGGTTCTGTAGAGATTACACCGGAATGGTAATCTTTCTCGAGACCTCCTAAGCGATGTTCAAAACCTTCTTTACCGGGTGTTGCCCAGTAACGAACCTTACTTTCTTCATCTCTTAAGTAAGGAGACCAATTGCCTTTCATTTCTTCTTTAACATGAGGAGGATTTATTGCTGGATAGGCCTCTATATCCGGAAGCTTCCACGTTGCTGATCCATTGGCAATATAACCATCAGTCAGTAGGATGACAGGTGTCATATGCTCTAATGCTATTTTGCAAGCCATATAGGCTGAATCAAAGCAGTTTACGGGTGATGTGGCTGCTATGACGACCAATGGACTTTCTCCATTTCTACCATATACTGCCTGTAATAAATCGCCTTGTTCACTTTTAGTCGGCAGTCCTGTTGATGGACCTCCCCGTTGAACGTTGACTACAACTAAAGGAAGTTCTGCCATAACAGCTAGGTTGATTGCTTCGCTTTTTAAGCAGATACCGGGTCCTGAAGTAGTTGTTACAGCAAGAGCGCCGGCAAATGAGGCCCCTACTGCACTGGCACATCCCGCAATTTCGTCTTCACATTGTACTGTTATTACACCTAGTTCCTTAAATTTAGAAAGGTTGTGTAATATGTCAGTAGCAGGAGTAATAGGATAAGAACCCAAGAAAAGGGGAAGCCCTGCTTTCTCTGAAGCAGCTATCAATCCATAGGAGGTTGCCATATTCCCATTAATATCCGTATAGATACCTTTTTCTTTCTTTGTAGTTGATTCTATTCTATATGTAGAAACACTTGCATGAATATTATGTCCATAGTTATATCCATCATTCAAAACCTTGATGTTTGCTTCTGCAATCGCAGCTTTCTTTGCAAATTTATTTCTAAGCATCTTTTCGGGATGCTCTAAAGGATAGTTGAAGAGCCAACAAATAAATCCTAAAGCCAGCATGTTTTTACTTCTTAAGATAGAACGGTTGTCCATTCCACTATCTTTTAGACTTTCTTTGCAAAGAGTTGTTATTGGAACAGCAACAACTTGATTGGTGATACCTAATTCGTTAATCGCATCATCTGTTTTATAAAGTGCTTTTTCAAGATCTTTTTTTCCAAATGAGTCTACATCTATGATAATGATAGAGTTAGGCGTTGTGAACTTAATATTTGTCTTTAGTGCAGCGGGGTTCATTGCTACCAATACATCACATTTATCACCTGATGTATATACCTTGTCTGCACTCACATGTACTTGAAATCCAGATACTCCACTTAATGTCCCTTGTGGAGCTCTAATTTCCGCAGGATAATCTGGAAATGTAGCAATGTCATTTCCTAGAATAGCGGATACATTAGAAAAAATAGTTCCGGCTAATTGCATTCCATCACCTGAATCACCAGCAAAGCGAACTACTACCTGACTTAAATCTTTTATGGTCATTTCATCTGCCATATTTTATATATTTTTAATAAATTGAAAATCCAAATTATGCTCAGTGGTTATAACAAAGATGGTGAAACTGTATTAATTTACAAAGGAAAAATCGTTTTTTATATTTGTTAAAATTAAGACTTTTTTTCATATTATCTTTATAATCTTGTTTCTGGTGCTTAGAGGGCTAGTTTTTTTGTAGAAAAAAAATTGTTGTTCATATTTTCGATTTTCTTTTCCGGGAATAAACTTTCAATAAAAGGACCATAAAAATGGTTAAATATTCCTTAAATATGCAATCTAAGAAATGGAATAATTTGACAAATAATTGTGTAGTAAAGACCTTTCGTTTATATTTGCAAATACTTTATATAAATGCAAGTGCGGTCTCGTAGTTCAATGGATAGAATAGAAGTTTCCTAAACTTTAGATCCGGGTTCGATTCCCGGCGAGACTACGATTGTGTTTTGAAACTAGTTGAATGCTAGCTGTTTATAAATTTAATTATCCATTAGGGTAAGAATGAGGGGAAGATTATTTTGATTTGCTAACTTTTCAACATAAAAAAAGGGTGCAATATAGATCACACCCTTAAAAACCCAGAAAGTTTTTTTTACACGATTATAGAAAGTCTTTATCTTTTAATTCTCTCGTTATTCTTTCACAAGTGATGTCTATTTGCTCAAAATGTGATTCTGTAGCTTGAATGTTAATCATTACCTCATTTAGTCGCCTGAATGCTTCTTTTACCTCGTATCTGCTATTCTGGTTCGTTTCCTTGTCTATGTAGTCAGTTATGACACGTCTTAAATGGTAGCCGTTTTGTGTCCATATTAGAAGAAGTTCAATAACATTAGATACTGCTTCCTTCCGTTCTAAATAATGATAGTACATATTACTATCGTCTATTAGTTTCTCTTTGTCCTTTAGATAGGCTAGGTTTTCATTTCTATACTCTGTAAATAATCTCTTAATGTCGATCGGTTCTTTCTTTACTGTTTCCATAAATATATGAGTTTATAACTTGTGTTTTTATAATTCAGGTACAAATATAGTATATATTTTTATATTTGATATGATTTTATAAATAAATGTGTTATAATATGTGTTGTTTTATAAGCTACTTTATTATATTTATTATCTTTGTGCTATTAATCTTAATGATAAAGTTATGTTTAGAATAAAGGAAATTATAAGCGAGAAAGGACTAACAATAACAGGTATTGCTGAAAAAATGGGTATTGCACAACCTAGTTTAAGTAATATAATTAATGAGAAGGTTACACCCTCTTTAGATATGTTACAACGCATTGCTGATGCCTTAGAGGTGGATATTAGCGAATTGTTTATTAATCCTAATGATAATGTGTTTAAGTGTCCTAACTGTGGTGCAACTTTAGAAGTGAATAAGAAAACAATCTAAGTGTTACGGTCGTTTCCCCGACGATTTCCCATATTTCCATAAACTTAATACCCTTACCAGTTCCTTACTTTTTTGTGAGACAGTTTGTAGGTCATATTTGACGCACAA
>CAZFXK010000027.1:0-23818 GCA_964522975.1 uncultured Bacteroides sp.
TTGTAGGCTATTTTGTCGTAGTTTTACTTTGGGGTGTCCTGCGTAATGTGTTTGGCCTTTGAGAAAGAGGTCTTCTTATCTTCTATCTGTATCTTTTATTTGCTTTTCAATTGTGACTTTTTCTTAGAAAAGGTTTTTTTTCTAAAAATGGATTAACTTTATGTTCTAAAAAGACCTAAAAAAAGAAGATTATGAAAACAAAGAGTAAAATATGCCTTTCATTCCTACCATTCGTAATTCTGGTAATGTTATCTTGTGGAAGTGATAAAAAAACTGAACCTGAACCCCAATCTTTATTTATTTCCGAAAATCGTTATACTGTTCCTATAGATACCGATAGAAGCATTTCAATAAAGAGTGGAAATCTGGATTATAAATTTATTGTAGAGGATGAAAGTATTCTAGATGTGAAATATGAAAAAGCGACTCAATATGAACCTTTTGGAAGCTTCCAAATCTATGGATTGAAAAAAGGAGTTACAACATTAACCGTAATAGATAATGTTACTGAGCAGTCCAAAGAGTTGGAAATACGTGTTACTGCAAGAAATCTGTTCATTACTTTACATAATGAATATCCAACAATCTCTGGTGTAGAACCGGACATAGAAAGCAAGATTTGGGTAGATATATTAGATAAAGCCATATTAAGGCAAGGCTACATTCTTGTGTTAAAAGAGCTTGTGAATCCGGTAGAAAACAGCCAGATGTGTATATTCAAATCGTTTATGCATGCCGATATTGAGAAAGCCTTATATGAAGGGACTTACACTTTTGAAAAAAATGAAGATGTTTATACGCTCTGTTTGAATGTGGTAGAAAATGATAAAACGGTTACTCATAAATATGCTATAAGAAAATTGTATCAAACAAATTTCGACAGAGTGGTTAGTTATCTAAAAGGAGAAGTAAAAGAGGGTATCAATATTTATATGGATGAAGTGTCTTTAGAAGAGAATCTTTTGGACGTCTATAAACCTACCTATCCACTTATGGATAAAGTTACTTTTTCAATAATTGCATATATGTCATCATATAGCTCTTATTAGAAAACTGTTTTTAGGATAGATTAATATTTTTAGTTGTTAATAAAAAAGGGCTGAACAATCATAGGTTCAGCCCTTTTTAGCATTGGCTAATCCATTTTTTCTTTCGATAAAACCTCTATTCATACATATTTAACCGAATACGGTTCGGCTGTAGTTACCTTCTTTGCTGATAATGTGTATTGGTAACCCTCTTCGAAATCGAATCCTTCAATGGAAGTTAGAGCCAATAACTCTTTTGTAGCTGTATTTTCTACTAATAAAGCATTATCTATAACATTTTTAATACTTATAAGCGAGAAAGCGTTTACATAAAGGACTATTTCACCTGATACAAAAAGTTCAACCTCCGTCTCACTATCTTCGGTAATGGCTTTGTTTTTAGACAAGAGCTCCATAAAAACATATTTTACAAATGAACCATCTTGTGGGGGATTTTTCATCCACACTTTCCTTGCTTTGTATTTGTATTCGTAGCCTTGATCATATTCAAAGCAATCACCTTCAATTTGTAGGTTTATCAATTTTTGCTTTGTGTTTTCATCGTTGTCAGAAAATACAATGGCATCAGTCCAGATGTCACTCACAGCAATGATTCCGTAGGTGGTTTCAGGATATAGGGTTACTTCTACTATTTTTTCACGGTCATTATCGTCGTTAGAACAACTGCCCAAGAGCAAACTTAATAGGGTTATGCTGAGTAATAAATAAAAGGTTCTCATAGTATGGGGTATTAGTTTTTATTCGCAAGATTAAGATTTTCAATAATTTAAATGTAATAAATAAAACTTGTTTCACCAGCTTAACTAATGTTTAGTAATACTTTATGGAGAAAACTATTCTATGGAATAGAATAGTTATAAGTTCTTTTCCTTTTTATTTCTTCTTAATATAAAAATCTGATTTACTGAAATCAAATATGGCTATCGTCTTTTCAAAAAACTTAATCCCTATTAACCCTTCTGTTGTAAATAGGGGCAAGGCATTTGTTATGCCGATAATGCCATTCTTAAACTTGAGGTTACATAAAATACACTTTTTTGGAACTATTACTTTGGCAATGATTTCTCTTTTTTTATTGAATCCATATCTTAGTTTTATATCAGCATTTGCTTTTAAAAATTCCTGAACAGATTTATTCTGCTTACATAAGTATAATAAAGAACCATTACCTAAATCTAAATTAAAGTTGCCATTGAGCGTCCTTGTTTTGCCCTTGTCTATAATTTTAAGATCCGTTTTTATTGCCGGCATATTTAAGTAATTGTCAAAGTTCATTTTCTCTTTAACATATTTATGTTTTTCTGCTGTTAGCTGTTCATGACTTATTATTTGTAAGATCCCGTTAGCTAAATCTACTTTCACTATACTTCTTTCATGATTAGAATTAGTATACAGTTTTTGTATTGGAATAGCTATTTCGTGAGTCGATTTATAGTTAGAAAGCAGAAATATTTCACCTTGATAGGAGGTATTATTACTGATATTAACTATTCCTTTTGCTTTATGAGTTATATTATATTTTTTCCCTCCTAAATTCATTTTTTGATTGTGTGCATTTTTTATAAATTCTAAATTTAAAGATTCTTGATTATTAAAAGCAAACAGAGAATCTATTAATAGTATATGAATAGCAGACTCTAAAAAGAAAGTAGCTTCAATTCCATCATTAATCTTTGCTGAAAAAGTGTAGTGCCCACTTTCCTGTTTTACTAAGTTAAATGTGTCTGTTTCGTCGCCTTGAGCCATACTGGTGTTGCTAAAAGAAAAAACAGATAAAATAAAAAGCATAAGCGTGAATTTGAAGTTTTTCATACAACCCTTTGATTTATATTTTAGTTAGTGTATAGAACTCCTTGAATATACGAAGAATTATGTATTCTTAAAATTTCTTTTAATTGTTGTTTTCCAACTTTAGATTTTCGATTGACTATTTTGGTTAAAAGAATATACAGTAAAGAAAAATGAATAGAGGTACGCTGATTAGAGCCCTCCCTTACGAAATACACTTTGGTAAAACCTTCAACTATATTATGGTGAGTGAAGGTGAGTTTATAGTTGCTTGTGCCTATGGGAGTCCTAGAGTATTCTAGAATTAGATGATTTTCAGAAAAAAGACTTTAAGTTTGATTTATCCGGAGATCAAGAAATAAAGAAGCTGCTGTCCGATGACGGTAGTGGTTTGGGATATAAATAAAGCAAAATACATACCTGAGGATAATAGTTTCCAAAAATAAGATACCTTTGTTCAATTATTTTTATTTTTTCTCCCGAAAAAGCATTAGGTTGATGAAAGAAACTAAGGATAAAAATTACAATTATGTTATTTAATAAAAAAAAGAAGTTACAGACTGTAATCCTTCTGTTTTTCATTTTGTTGGGGCTTCCTACTCTGCAGGCACAACAAAAAATAGGTGAAGTTTCAGGAAAGGTCTATGCAAAAGACAGTAAAAAACCATTGTATGGAGCAAATATTGTTGTTTTAACCGAGGATTCCGTATCATTGGGCCATACTACCTCAAATGAAGAAGGTGAATGGACACTTAGGGTAAATCAGCAGCCTTTTCAAATCGTAGTGTCTTATGTGGGATTTGAATCTTTTGTATATAACGAAGATGCCCTGAAACAAGATTTCCCCATTCAGCTTACCCCTTGTTATTTGTTGCCGAATACACAGTTGGATGAGCTGTCGGTTGCTGCCAGTCGGGTAGAGCATTTAACCGATGCTGAAAAGTATTTGATTACTGAGGAGATGCGTTCCAAAGCATCAAATACCATGGAGCTATTGGATCAGATCCACGGCTTGAGATTTGACAAAGTAGCTAATACCGTTCGGGTAGGCAACGAAACACACATTCTCTTTTTAGTAGATGGGTTGGAGCGTTCCAAAGATTACATCCTGACTTTAGATCCTCGGAGGATAGCTACTGTTGAGGTAAGCAAATCCCCCAAAGGACGCTATATGTCCGAAGGGTATGGGGCAGTGATTAATGTCAATCTTAAGAAAGATCATATCGGTTACGATGTTTACCTGAGCAATTTCTCCATTGTAAACCTATCGGGAAATAACGGTGATGACTGGCTGCATACTGAACAGCCGCTTGTTAATTTAACCTATACGAATAAGAAATTCAGTGCCTATGCCTTGTACGGCTACGGAAGGGCTTTTTGGAATACTCCTATGCAAAAATATGTAAAGTATGAAGGGGTTGAGGAGAAGGAATCTGAGAAAACCAACAAGAAGAATCCGAATGATCTGTATGCATATCAGGGAAATGTTTTGGTCGGCGGATTAAACTATGCAATCAATTCAAATCATACGTTGGCTTTGGAAGGGAACTATAATTTTAGTAAAATCTAATCGGATCGCTGGTTTGATTATCAGATTAAAAAACAGAATCTTCCTGAATTACCTGAAAGTCTTCAAAAGCTGAAGGAGTACACCCGTAATGATACCCGCTCTAAAGATTGGACGGGTACATTGTACTATCAAGGGAATTTCTCGGATCGGTGGCAGGCTTATGCTGATATTTCATACAACTATTTTGATAATGATTTGGCAAATAGTTACCAACAAGATGCACATACACTGTTTGATAATACCTATAAAGAGGAACGAAAATTACTTGGGTTCAATTTGGATTTAACCTATGCCCTGTCGGATAAGATGAGTCTGAATTTTGGCTATTCCAATCAATATAGAAAGTATGAATCGGAATCCCAAAACAAAGAAAGCTTATTAGATTACAGTGAGAACAGGCATCAAGTTTTTGGTTATTTCAACTATCAGCCTTCTGACAAATGGAGCTTTGAAATAGGTACAGGAGTGGAATATTTGCGTCGGGAGGCCTCTACAGATAAAGAGCAGTATTGGAATTTGTTACCCTATGCCAATGTGAATTATAATTTCAACGATAACCTGAATGCTCGTTTAAGGTATAAGAGTTCAATGCAATATCCTACCTTAGCTCAATTGAACCCTGTGGCTCTGCAAATTGATTCTTTAATGACCTCTCAAGGAAATCCCTATCTGAAATCGTCAGTCATTCACACTTTGGCATTAGATGTCAACCTGTGGAATAGAGTTACCATTACTCCTAAGCTGGAATGGAACAGCAACCAGATAGGAGATTTGATTACGGAGGGTAAGGATCATCACCATCTGCTTTCCCCTATTAATCTAAAGATGCGTAAATTTTCTGTTGACGGAGTGTACGATCAACCTTTAAACGATTATTTCAGTCTTTCCAATTCATTGCAATATTATTACACCAAAGTGAAATATGATGGAGAATCCCATTCAGGAGGAGGATGGCTGGTGTCTTCCGGTGTGGATTATTTCAATCCCAAACACACTTTAATGCTTCAATTAAACTATGCACGTACGGTAAGTAAAGAGATGTATATCCAAGGCTATCAGATGGTCGACTTAGATGCTTGGAGCTTTACGGCCATGAAGCAGTTCTTTAAGGGAAGAGCCTCCGTGATGTTGACCTATACCTTGCCCATGGAATGGGGGTTGCGTAAAGCACAGAAACGGGAGATTCAAGCTCCCAATTATACCGAGCGGATGAACATCAGCCTTAAGCCTTATAGAAGTATGTTTATGATTCACTTGAGTTACCGATTTGGTAGTGGTAAGGTGAATTTCTTTCGGAAGAAAAGCGAAATTCTAAAAGAGGAGCGAATTAAAAGAACGGTGGATTTTTAAGCGAGAAACCGTTCGTTTCCTTGACTACCTTTTCTTTTTCATCGGTCCCGGACCGACCGTTGATATAACCCAGACCGACCAACGTTGTGTCCCAGATCGAGAGGGGTTGGGGTCGGGAGCTATTTTCTCTCTATTTTTAGATTAGGGATTAATTGGTTTTGTTACAATAGGGCTTGCTTAATCAAGCTCATTATATATTCCAAGTTTTTAGTATCTGAAATTCTTATTTCATAATCGCCATTCCCTAAATGTCCAATGGCAGAAACATCTTTGGTTAATTGTTTGGGGTCATCAAGTTCTCCTTTATGAAGATTTATCCATAGTTTCAAGCTTTTACTTTGAATTTTGATATCTGTAATATTGTTTAATACTAGGTGGTGATGAAGATTTCTTTATAGGATTAATAACAATGATATTACTTTCAAATTGTTTTATTTCCTAAAGTTCAATAGGTAAGTCTTTAAAGTTAGAGGCTTGCTTTTACTGGTGTAACAATGGTTGCACTATTGGAGTGCAGATATCAAACGATTTTATACTATTTGAGTGAAATTCCTTTTTAATCTTTCGCAAAAGCTACTTTATTACTAATTTTCCACCTTCTCTTCAGTCACATCAGCCTTTTTGTCGGCCTTGTTTCTGCGAGTTCTCCAAAGGAATAACTCCTTCCATTTGTCGAAATCTTTTCTGAAGATAATACCTATGCCTTGCGTATTATAATTACTGCGCATATAATACTGATCGTTTGTTTTGTTGTATGCACGGAGTCGTATTTCACCGGAACGATTGATTAGCCATTCCGCTTCAAAGTCCCCCACAAAGTTGGTGTTTGTCATCGGGTTATCCCGATAACCAAAATTACCATTGATAAGCAGGCGATTATTCAATAATTGTCCGGAAAGTACCCCTTCTACCTCAACCTCAGTCCACCCTTTAGTTCCTGTACTCAAATTGGTACCAATGCTCCAGTTGCTGTTGTCTACAATTTGAGAAAGCATATTGTTTAGCTGTCCCGATAGGGTGGAAGAGAGCACAGAAGACATTACGTCGGTGCTTTGTGTATTATCCATTCTGTCTTGCGTGTAGAATTTACCAATGGTAAGTAAATAAAGGAATTGAAGATTCATCTCCTCTTCCGTATTGATATAGTTTCGCACAATGGTTTCCACTTCACTTTGTTCATTAGGAAGTTCTAAATCGAGCCTAAATCTGGGTTGATAAAGAGCACCGGAGAGATGCATTATACAGTTTACTTTGATGTAATTCTGCCCTACTAAACTCTGTGCATTAGGTATTAAGTCGTTTAAAGAAACGGAGTTTACAGTGTGTGCAGCTTGTACGTCAACGTTGGCGTTCAACGGATTTCCATTAAAGCTTATGGTTCCCCCCTCACGTATGGTAAAGTTTTTTCGGATTACTTCTTGAATGCTGAACTTATAGATGCCTTGTTGAATCCGGTAGTTGCCAAAGAGTTTTACATCTCCTTTGTTGTAGAATTCGGTGCGAATGTTTCCACTTCCTCTGCCACTTAAATAATCATCGGCAACAGGATCGACTACAATTTTTATTTGTGCATCCGGAGTGATGTCCATTTGTAAATTCAAATGAATGTCGGCTGTGGTTTCCATGTCTTCTTCCCGGTATTCCTTGTGTGAGAAAATGTTTAGAGAATCAGTCGGGATGCGTTGAGGCGTAACATCATTGAACTGGATGAACTCACGACTTGTGGCAGAAGCTACAGTACCTAATGAGTAGGTGAAATTGGTGTTTCTGTTTGTGCTCATTTCTACATTGATGTTGACTCCATCTTCACTGTTTCCGGATATGCGGCTGATGCCGGAAGCATAAATACGTCCATAGAAAGGCATGTCTTTACTTTCGTGAGTATTCATTACCAACATATTATTAGACGTAATATTAAAGTCGTAAGAGAGGTCTCTGAAATGTTGATAATATAAATTCCCATTGACTTCTCCGGGGTTTCCCTCTACATCGGTAACTGCAATTTTGTTGAATTGAATGCCATTGGTGGTCATTTTAAGGGTATCCTTAACGTGGAAGGTTGTATTCAATACGTAGATATTTAAATCTCCTTCAATATAAGGAGAAGCTTCCATGTTTAAGGCTTTGAATGGGCCATAGAAATTAAATTTTCCGGAAGCCCTACCATTAATGGCCATAATGCTTTCTGTATAATGTTCAATGAAGCCCACATTGATGTTGTTTGCATCGAATGTTAAATGTAGCCCACTTTTAGGAGCTAAAGGGTAGATATATCCGTTGATTTTAGTGCGTGCTATCTCTTCTTCCTGAATATCAGCTTCTAAATAGATTCCTTCCTCTTCAATATCCCATTTTCCACTAATATCCATATTGCCTAAACGTACCTCATTGAAGCTGAAGTCTTGAATGTGTAAGCGGGTTTCTAAAACAGGCTTGTCAAACAGATGGGTAGCAATGGCTTTTCCTGTAGCATTTCCATTAAAGTTTACCGTTTCTTTGATGTTAGCCATATCGAAAATATACCCAATGTTCATGCTGTTTAAATCGATTTGCAAAGTATCTTCCGGGAGAGAAGAAACCTTGCCATTGATATGTAGATATTGATCCAGATGAGAAAATAAGAAGTTGTCTACACTTATTTCCTTATTGCTAATCTCTATGGTTGAAGGATGGACTTTCCAAATGGAGTCATTGAGGATGACTTGTGTTTCTTCTATTTCAATGAGGCTTTTTAACGACTCATTCTCCTCCTCTTTTGTTAGATGAGTTTTACCTATGATACTTCCACTATATGTATTATCGCCACTGTTGCCCCAGTCAAGTTTGGTGTAAACCTCGTTTTCTTTAGCACTAAGATTTAGAGCCAAAGTGGTGGCAGAACTCTTCCGGTGGTGGTTAAATCGGAGTGTGCTCTGTATTTCATCAGCGTAATTATTAAATAAAAATACGCCGGATTCAATGTAGTCGGTTTTATATTGAAATTGAGGAAAGTAACAGGATATGGAGTATTTTCCGGTATTATCATTCCAGGTTCCTTCCAGAGAGGAACGGGTGTAAATTTTCAAGGGAACATCGAAGAAATCATGTAGGATATCTGTATTATACAGATCGAATTTAAATCGGAATTGATTAGAAAGATCTTGTCCTTTATCGGGGTCAAAAGAAGATAAAGCAGGAAGATAAAGGTATAACAGTTTTTGAAAACTCCGAGGAAGGCTTCTGTATGAATATTTCCCATCTATCTTTCCTTTTATGAACTCGGAGTCAATGATTAGCTGATTAAAGTCCTGTGTATAAATGGAAGACGCCTTAAAATAATTCATCCGATAGATTTTCTCCGGAGTTACCAGGCGTAGATTCTCTATACTCACTTCTCCATTCATTTGATCTATCGATCCTCCGGTAAAATTAGCCTTAATGTCCATAGACCATTCACTCTCTTTTTCTTTCTTTGAGATATTGAGTTGCTGAGGACGAATACCATTAAATGAAGCTTCAAAATTAAAGGAAGGTATGGGTTGAGCAATATTAAAACTCCCTAATAGTGAAACGTTGCCGTTTGTATCGTCTAAGCTGATGCTTCCATCAAATCCTCCTTCCTTAAATTCCCCATCGATGGCAATGTTTTGATAGGTGTATTTTTTATAAGAGATAGAATCGATAACCCCTTGCATGACTACCTCAGGATAGGGTAAATTATGATTTTGTACTCCTTCCACCTCAAAATTTAAAGTCACTGCTTCTAAATCTTTATTGTTAACCAATTTTCCTAAATTAAAAGAGGTGGTTTTTATCCCTCCGGAGTAGCTGAATAGATCTTTTGTTAAATTGCGACTAAGCTTCATATCAATATCAAAACTACCTATTCCACTATTACACTCTCCGTAGGCTACTAAGTCGTCGATATAGCCCGATAGCGTCCCTTTAAAGGTTGCAAATTCTAAGTTTTGAATAAATTTAGAGGGCTCTTCCATTTTGGGGTTAAAGTTTCTGGCTATGAAAAACAGTCCTTCTTGGTCAGCAGAAACCAGTGGGAGATTGATATAAAGATGAGCTTCATTTGGAATCAATAAATCTTGAACGGAAGCGTTGCCTTCAAAAGAGAAATGAGGGGCTGCATATATCTTTATCAAGGGAAGTTCAAAATCGTTTAATGATCCCTGTCCAACCAAAGAGAGATGTAATTTCTCTTTGAAGTTTCGTAGTACAGGAGCAAAAGCCTGAAAATCTTTTAATGTAATGTGGGACGGCTCAGTTTCTAAAGCAAATTTCACTTCATCCCCAAAATGAGCCAATGCAGCTAGGCTGTCGTACTCTAATTCTATGGTTTTAAGTTCTAATTTACTTTCCGGAAGCACAAACTCAAAGTCTTCTATGCGCATACCTTGATGGTTTCCGGTTACTTTCAGCCCTAATTTATTTAATTCAAATCCACTCTGTTCCTTTAAGCTTAACCGTTTGATGTGGGCATTAATGGAATCTGTGGTTAGGGCTTTGAGCGAAATGTTTGCCAGGATGTTTTCTAGGTGGACGTGATTTGCGTTGAATTGTTCCGGCGTTTCTTTTTCTGAGTGGACGTGATAAGATAAATTACCTCTGCGTATAAGAATGGAATTGATTCGTAAGTCAATACTGCTATCGGATGAGGGTTCATCTGATTTCAATGCATCTACCAAGAACTTGAAGTTAGGGGGAGAATCCGGCGTCTCTTTCGACATATTAATGTTGAAGCTGAAAAGTTGGACGGTCCGGATGGAAATTTTCCCTTGGAACAGAGGTAAGATCTCAAACTTTGCCGTTAAGCGGGCAATAGAAAGTAACGATTCATTATTCTGGTCTTTAATTTCTACATCATCCAACACAATTCGGTTGAGCCATCCCAGATTCATACGTCCAATTTCAACGGGGCAGTCTAAAAGGGCAGAAAGCTCTTTAGATGCCCATAGTGAACTTTTCTCCTGAACAAAAGAAAGGTTTAGAAGGAAAAGTAGCGTGAGATACAACCCCAGTATGAGTCCCACTAACGTGCGTATTATGTATTTAATTGTTTTTATATCAATGGACGCTTACATGTAATCTTAACAAAAATATAAAATATAACCTAAGGAATAGCACATTTATGCTTACTTTTGTAAGGTTTAAAAAACGATAACTAAAAATATGAGTGTAATACTATTGGGAATAGAATCCTCTTGTGATGATACATCAGCAGCAGTGATAAAGGATGGGTATTTACTATCGAACGTAATTGCTGGTCAGGCTGTACACGAAGCCTATGGAGGAGTTGTCCCTGAATTGGCCTCTCGGGCTCATCAACAAAACATTGTGCCTGTAGTACACGAGGCCTTAAAGCAGGCCGGTGTAAAGAAAGAAGAGTTGAATGCAATAGCTTTTACTCGCGGCCCCGGATTGATGGGGTCTTTATTGGTTGGTGTTTCTTTTGCTAAAGGGTTAGCTCGTTCTTTAGCTATTCCAATGATTGATGTAAACCACTTGCAGGGACACGTCATGGCTCATTTCATCCGTACTCCGGGAGAAACGTATAATGAACCTCGTTTTCCTTTTTTATGTCTGTTGGTCTCCGGAGGAAATTCACAAATTGTAAAAGTGAATGCTTATAACGATATGGAAATCATAGGCGAAACGATTGATGATGCTGCCGGTGAAGCCATTGATAAATGTGCTACTGTAATGGGATTGGGATATCCCGGAGGCCCCATCATTGATAAATTGGCACGTAAAGGAAATCCTAAAGCTTTTGAGTTTAATAAACCTCATATGCCGGATTTTAATTATAGTTTTAGTGGCCTGAAAACCTCCTTTCTCTATTCCTTAAAAGATTGGATGCAAGAGGATCCTCATTTTATAGAAAAAAACAAAGAAGATTTAGCGGCCTCCTTAGAGGCTACAGTAGTGGATATATTAATGGATAAACTACGTAAGGCAGCTAAGAAATATAAAATTAAACAAATTGCCGTTGCCGGTGGGGTATCTGCAAATACGGGGTTGAGAAATGCGTTTAAAGAGCACGCTGAAAAATACGGTTGGACCATTTATATACCTAAGTTTAGTTATACTACGGATAATGCAGCCATGATTGCTATTACCGGATACTATAAGTATCTTGATCGTGATTTTTGTTCTATAAGTGCACCGGCTTATTCTAGGGTGCAAATGAAATAAGAGAAGAAAAAATTTATAATGTTTGCTGAAATAATTACCATTGGTGATGAATTACTGATAGGACAGGTTGTGGATACAAATTCTTCCTGGATTAGTAAAGCGTTGAATGTACAAGGGATTGAAGTCATTCAAATTACCTCAATACGCGATAGGGAAAAGGATATCTTACAGGCACTGGATGAAGCTATGCATCGTGCAGATATTATTCTACTTACAGGCGGATTAGGACCAACAAAAGATGACATAACGAAACAAACCCTGTGCCGTTATTTTAATACGGAGTTGGTTTTTAGTTCTGCTGTTTTTGAGAATGTAAAAAAGGTACTTTCAAATAGAATTCCACTGAATCAATTAAATAGAAACCAAGCATTGGTTCCGAAGGATTGTACAGTAATTAACAACAGAGTGGGAAGCGCGCCGGTTAGTTGGTTCGATAAGGCAGGGAAAGTAATTATATCAATGCCGGGAGTTCCCGAAGAGATGAAAGTAGTGATGATTGAGGAGATTTTGCCTCGCCTGAAAGAGAGATTCCACACAGACACCATTTTACATCAAACTTTCTTGGTGAAAAATCATCCGGAAGCCATTCTTGCCGAAGAATTAGCCGGTTTTGAGGATTCCCTGCCGGAAGAGTTAAGCTTAGCCTATCTACCCAAGTTGGGGTTAATTCGGTTGCGTTTGACAGCTATAGGAAAAAATAAGGAAGCTTTGCAAAAGCATTTGGATGAATGTAATCATCAATTAAGAGGTATTCTTAAAGATGATATTTTAATTGAAGAAGATGCCCCCATTGAATACATAGTAGGAGAGTTATTAAAACAGAAAGGATTGACCCTAGGAACGGCAGAAAGTT
Source organism: uncultured Bacteroides sp. (assembly GCA_964522975.1). Taxonomy (GTDB): domain Bacteria; phylum Bacteroidota; class Bacteroidia; order Bacteroidales; family Bacteroidaceae; genus Bacteroides_E. The sequence goes on from CAZFXK010000027.1 coordinate 12,794, forward strand.
GTACCGGAGGCAAAATTGCAACACAACTGACTGCCATGCCCGGTAGTTCCAACTTTTATAAAGGGAGCATAATTGCTTATAGCAATGAAGTGAAAATAAATTTATTAAATGTGTCTGCTCATACCTTAGCGGTTTATGGTGCAGTGAGTGAGGAAACGGTTGTGGAGATGGTGAAGGGTGCAATGAGGGTCTTAAATACGGATTGCATTGTAGCAACTACAGGTATAGCCGGTCCAACAGGAGGCACAAAAGAGAAGCCCGTAGGCAGGGTTTGGATGGCTGCCGGTTATGAAAATCGTATAATTACAAAACTGCAAGAAGGAGACAGAGGGCGCGAAATGAATATCATTAGGGCTTCGAATGGATCTTTATTGCTTTTGCATGAGCTAATTAAGTGAATTAAATAGAAAAATTCTTGCTAAATAGATGCGAAAGTGTTTACTTTGCATGCTGATTAAAAAGAGCATTGAAAAATAAGAAATATAAATAAAAGAGATAGAGATGTCTAAAATTTGTCAAATTACAGGAAAGAGAGCCATGGTTGGCAACAATGTGTCACACTCTAAAAGAAGAACTAAAAGAACTTTTGATGTGAACTTGTTCAGAAAAAAATTCTATTATGTAGAACAAGATTGTTGGATTAGCTTGAGTATTAGTGCGGCAGGTTTACGTACTATTAATAAGAAAGGATTAGATGCGGCTCTAAATGATGCGGTAGCAAAAGGATATTGTGATTGGAATAGTATTAGAGTTTTAAGTTAAGTAGAAGGAGGTAGATTAGATTATGTCAAAGTCAAAAAAAGGAAGTAGAGTACAAGTAATATTAGAGTGTACTGAACATAAAGAAAGTGGTTTGCCCGGAACTTCTCGTTATATAACAACAAAAAACAAGAAGAATACTACAGGTAGATTAGAATTAAAGAAGTACAACCCCATTTTGAAAAGAATGACGGTTCATAGAGAGATTAAATAATTCATAAAAGAAGATATTTATTATGGCAAAGAAAGCTGTAGCAAGATTGCATGAAAATAAAGGAAGTGGAGTTTACTCAAAAGTAATAAAAGTAGTAAAATCTCCCAAAACCGGAGCTTATATGTTTGATGAACGTATGATCCCCAAAGAGCAGGTAGACGATTACTTCAAAGAAAAGTAAATTCAATGAACTCTATAGAGAAAATAGAATAAAAAAACCTTTTACACAAAATGAGTAAAAGGTTTTTTTATTTATCGATAATTTTCTCTTTTTAATGTTACTTGTTTTATTTTTGTATATTAACGTGTTACAACAAATTATATTATGGGTATATTTAGTTTCTTCTCTAAAGATAAAAAAGAGTCGTTAGATAAAGGATTATCTAAAACTAAAGAAAATGTATTTAATAAGATTGCTCGTGCTGTTGGAGGAAAGTCTAAGGTTGATGATGAGGTATTAGATAATTTAGAAGAGGTGTTGATAACGTCTGATGTTGGAGTCCATACCACATTAAAGATTATTGAACGCATTGAAGAGCGTGTGGCAAGAGATAAGTATGTAAACACATCAGAGTTGAATACTATTTTGAAAGATGAGATCGCTGCATTATTAACTGAGAATAATACGGGAGATGAGTTTAATTTTGAATCTAAAATTGAAAAGACGCCTTATGTCATTATGGTGGTTGGCGTAAATGGCGTTGGAAAGACGACAACGATAGGGAAACTGGCTTATCAATTTAAAAAAGCAGGCAAGAAAGTTTATTTAGGTGCTGCGGATACCTTTAGGGCTGCTGCAATTGAGCAGTTGTCCATTTGGGGAGAGAGAGTGGATGTGTCTGTTATAAAGCAACAGATGGGATCTGATCCGGCTTCAGTAGCTTTTGATACTTTAAGCTCTGCAATAGCTAATGATGCGGATGTCGTAATTATTGATACGGCGGGACGTTTGCACAATAAAATTAGTTTGATGAATGAGTTGACTAAAATAAAGAATGTAATGAAAAAAGTGGTTCCACATGCCCCAAATGAAGTTCTTTTAATCTTGGATGGTTCAACCGGTCAGAATGCCTTTGAGCAGGCACAGCAATTCACTTTGGCTACAGAGGTTACCTCTATGGCCATTACTAAGCTTGATGGAACCGCTAAGGGAGGGGTTGTTATTGGCATTTCTGATCAGTTCAAAATCCCGGTGCGTTATATTGGTATTGGTGAAGGTATGGAAGATTTACAAGTTTTCCGTAAAGAGGAGTTTGTTGATTCTTTATTTGGTGATAATTGATGCATAACAAGACGATTGATGTTATCACACTGGGTTGTTCAAAGAACTTAGTGGATTCTGAGTATTTATTAAAACAATTAGGCGAATCCGGATTTCATGTGACTCACGACTCTCCTAACCCTCAAGGAGAAATTGCCGTAATCAATACTTGTGGTTTTATTGGTGATGCAAAGGAGGAATCCATTGCGATGATTTTAACGTTTGCAGAAGCTAAAAAAAGAGGAGAATTAGAAGCTCTCTATGTTATGGGTTGTCTTTCTGAACGTTATTTTGAGGAGCTTTCGCTTGAAATTCCAGAAGTAGATAGATTCTATGGAAAGTTTGACTGGAGAAACTTATTGGATGAACTACACCGAAAATACAATCCTTTGCTACATAACAGGAGGTTATTAACCACTCCTTCTCATTATGCTTATCTAAAAATATCGGAAGGTTGTGATAGGAAGTGTGCCTTTTGTTCTATACCTATTATTACAGGAAAACACATTTCTCGTCCTATGGAAGATATTATTGAAGAGGTTCAATATTTAGTAAGTAAAGGGGTGAAAGAATTCCAGGTAATAGCTCAGGAATTGACTTATTATGGGTTAGATCTCTACAAAAAGCAGATGCTGCCTGAATTGATTGAAAGCATATCTAATGTAAAAGGGGTGGAATGGATACGCTTGCATTATGCATATCCTGCTCATTTTCCAGAAGATTTACTTCGTGTTATGCGTGAGAGAGAAAATGTGTGTAACTATTTAGATATTGCATTACAGCATAGTAGTGATCATATGTTAACGCGTATGAAGCGACATATATCAAAACAGGAAACCTACGATTTGATAGAGAAATTTCGTGCAGAGGTTCCCAATATTCACCTTAGGACAACTTTAATGGTAGGTTTTCCAGGCGAGACTGCCGAGGATTTTGATGAACTGAAAGAGTTTGTACGAGGAGTGAAGTTTGATAGAATGGGGGCTTTTGCTTATTCGCATGAAGAGGGCACGTATGCTTATAAAAATTATGAGGATGATGTTCCGGAGGAGGTAAAAGAGGAGAGATTGAATGAATTAATGGCCATTCAACAGGATATTTCAGCTGAATTGAATAGTGAAAAAATAGGGACAGAACTGAAAGTCATCATTGATCGTGTGGAAGGAGAGTATTATATTGGTCGTACGGAGTTTGATTCACCTGAAGTTGATCCTGAGGTGTTGATCAAACGAGAAAAGGGGAAAGATCTTGTTCTTGGAGATTTTTATTTAACTCAAATTATTGATGCTGATGATTTTGATTTATACGGAAAAATAGTGTAATTTGTTCTTGTAACCCTTATATCTTAATCTAAATGGATAATGCAGAATTTCTTTCCTTATTGGCCTCACGGTTAGGGTGTTCTACTGAGAATGCATTTGAACTAACAAGATCCTTCATTGATTCTATGACTACTGAATTAGATAAAGGAGCAGTGATAACCATTTCGGAATTTGGAGAATTCCAAGTGGTAAAAGAAGAAGAATATGTGACTGAAAACCCTGTCACTAAGGAGTCTATCCTAGTTCCTCCCAAACTTACTCCCCAATTTATGCCTGCTGATAAACTAAAACAAGATCTTCATATAGACTAAGTTATGAATCAAGATTTACGACATAGAGAGATTTCCTATTTTGCTCAATTAATGGCAAATAAGCAGGGCATTTCAATTGAAGCAGCAGAGCTTTTTATTCATGAGTTGTTTCAGCTCCTTAAAGAAGGACTCATAAAAGATAATTATGTTCATTTGAGTGGATTAGGCACGTTTAAAGTCATAAGTCTTGAAAATAAAGACGAGAATATAGATGCAACTCATCAATTGATTTTTGTTCCTGATGGTGAATTACAATCAATAATAAACGAACCTTTTGAGCATTTTGAATCGGTGGTAATTTATTCTGATATCCTGAAAGAACAGTTATATACAGAAAAGGATAAAGAGAAAAAGAAGGGATTGGAGAATCAAATTGAAAGTACAAACAGCAAGCAAACGATGGAGGATCATAAAGGAAAAAAGATTGAGAAAATAGAACAGCAAAGTAATCAGATGAAAAATATAGAAGCTTCTTTTATTGGTATATATGGAGACAAAAAGGAGATTCTTCCGGAAGATGAAAAGGGGGTGGACGAAGCAGAGGATGGTGTAAATGCAGAAGTTAAAAATCAGGAAAAGACCCCTGACGAGACTAAAATAGTGCCACAAAACAATCAAAAATCAAGTTTAGTTTGGGCTTTATCCTTTATCATTGTGATACTTGGCCTTTTGGTTCTACTCTTAGCCTTTCGTCTGCAGAGTGTTCAGAAAGAATTAAACGCCTATGTTAGTCAGCGTACTGAGTTTAATACATTGGAGATGGGAAAGAGCGAAGCCATCATTCTTTATCCAGATACAACTGAAACCGAAACGCAAGATTCATTATTTGATATCCAAAAAAAGGAAGATCAAGTAGAGGAAACAGTTAGGAGTACGGCATTAAATCAATATAATATACCCTCACAGACTTCTTTAAAGTACACCATTGTGGGAACCCTGACTACGCATCAAGTAGTTCCGGGTGAAACTCTACGTATATTGGCCGAAGTTTATTATGGGTCAAGAGAAATGTGGCCTTATATTTACTATTATAATGAGTCTTTGATTCCCAAACCGAATCAACTCCTTAAGGATACGGTACTAAAAATCCCGAAATTAGATAATTTTCAACAGGTAAATTAGGTGTTGACATTTGTGTTGAATCAAAAAGCATAACTTATCTACTCATCATACAATCAGTTTATAACCAACACCTCTGACATTGACTATTTTAATCTGATTGTCTTTATCTAGTCTATGTCTTAATTTTGTGATAAAAACGTGCAGACTTTTAGTGTTGAAAAAACTATCGTTACCCCATAAATCCAGCAAAATACTTTGAGTTTCTACAACTTGATTTTTGTTGAGGCATAAACGTTTCAATATTTCTGATTCTCGATGTGAGAGTTCTTCTGTGTTTCCTTGATGAGTTAATAACTGTGTTATGGAGTTGAAGGTGTAGTTTCCTATGGTGAATTCTTTTAGCTTTTCACCCTCCTGATTAATCTGTATTTTACCCACTAATGCTTTTATCCTAACAATCAATTCTTGCATGTTAAAGGGTTTTTTTAGATAATCATTAGCACCTAATTCAAAACCTTCAACAACATCGTCTATTGCTGAACGAGCAGTAAGAAATAGGATAGGGGTTGTTCTATCGATTTGTCTTATTTTCTTAACCATTGTGAAGCCATCTAATTCCGGCATCATAACATCTGCAATTAAAATGTCCGGACGTATTTCAAAAAATAAATTGAGTCCTTCATTTCCATTTTTCCCCATGATAATTTCAAACCCTTGATCTGTTAAGGTGTCTTTAATAATCATTGCTAATGTTTCCTCATCTTCAACCAATAAAACCTTAATTTTCTTCATTATTCAATGGGTATTTTTAGGGTAAATGTGGTGCCTTTTCCAACAATGCTTGTAACATCTATGGTTCCTTGATGCTTCTCTATAATCGTTTTGACATAAAAGAGTCCTATTCCGTAACCTTTAGCATTATGTTTATTCCCTTGGGGAACACGATAAAATTTATCAAATAAAAACTTTAGTTTATCTGAGGGAATACCTATACCATTATCTTTTATGGAAATTAAATAATGGTTGGTTTTCCTTATGGCTTGTATTTCAAGAGTAACCTCCTTGTCTGAATATTTAATAGCATTATCTATTAAGTTGGTGAATACATTGCTAAAGTGAGTTTTATCGGCATATAGGATTAAATCGTCGGGTTGTATGTCCAGATGGAATCGAATCTGTTTTTCTGCTTTTATGCGTTGTTGTTCTGTTAAGGTAAGCAGCATTTTTTTTAGTTCTATTTCCTCTTTTTTTAATACCAATTTTAGTCGGCGTTCCGTGCTCATTGACAAAATCTGTTCTACTAATCCGGTTAGTCGATCCAATTGCTCCTTAGAAATGGTTAAATACTTATCGCGTATTTCTTTCTTTTCTCCTTGCTTAAAGTTAAGTAGAGCATCTGTTGCGGAATAAGCTACTGCAATGGGAGTTTTTAACTCGTGTGTTATATTGTTGGTGAAATCATCTTTCATCTCCTCTAGTGTTTTTTGCTGGAGTATGGTTTTTATCAGATACCAAAAAGCAAAAGCGAGGATGAGAATAATGATGAAAGTAGTGGATAAAATTCCTATCATTTGAGACAAGATGGTTCTGGTCAGCGAGCTAATGTGAATTTGATAACCCTGTTGATTCTCCGTATCAAAAATATAATTGTAGCGGGTAGATGAATCCTTTGCTTCAGTGATGTCCTTACTTAATAAAACACGATCATCCGTGAAGTTGATCACTTCAATCTTATAGATTTCCGATTGTATTTTCTTTTCATTAAAAGAACGGGCAAGAGAAGAATATATGGTATCTATATTAATGGGGATAATGGTATCAATCGTTTGATGCATGGCTTCTTTAATCATGACCGATAGCTTGTCGAAATAGATTAGTTTAAATTTCTCTTCCTCTATTTGCTTGACGTTTTCTACGGTGTCTCCATCTTGAATGACGCGTTTGCTTTTAACTGTTTGTTTTTCTGCATTGGCTTCTTCTTCCTTTTCTTTATCTGTTGTATTACTGCCAAAAGATTGGCTAATGGATATTTCTGAATTGCCAGCTTGGGGGTTGTTCTCCAAACTATCAATTCGATACTCTAACTCATAGGAATTGGCTAAATCCAAACATTTGATAATTTCTTTCTCTGTTTCTACCTTTATGCTACCATACAATTGATTCAACCAGAATAGTTGAATTAAGAAGACTAAGGTTAAACTTCCAATGATGAATATTATAATATACTTAAAGCTTGATTTCATATCATTACGGATGTTGTTAAAACAAATGTAAGCAAAAAAAATAGACCATTTGAAATCCGTTAAGACTAGATAAGACTTCATAAGTGAGCGATAACCTATTTTGTCTGTTTTTCTATGAATCTTTGTGTCAGAAATAAACTCAAATACATTCAATATGAAAAAGCTTACATTAATCTTCTTATTTACAATGTGTGCCTTTGTTCTAAAAGCACAATCCATCAAAGGGAAATTGGTTGATGATACTGATTTGCCTATAGAAGCCGCTACCATAGTATTACAAACGCCAGATTCAATTTATGTCGATGTGGCTTATAGTGATACGTTGGGGAATTTTACTTTTAGTTATAATCTTAATCATTATCGATTAATGATACAACATCTTTTATATGACTCGTATAGTGATGAATTTAATTCTTCTGATGTGGGACTAATAACGCTAAAAAATAAAGATTTTAATCTGAATGAGGTAGTTATAAAAGGTGAACGGCCTCTGGTTAAAGTGATTAATGGAAAAATGACGTATGATATGCCACAATTGTTAGAAACTAAAATGGCGAGTAATGCTTATGATGCCCTATTGGAATTACCCGGGGTTTATGAACAAGATGATTTCTTGAATTTGGCGGGAAGTAATGGGGTGAATGTCATTATTAATGGTAAGCCCAGTACCATGTCGAACGATCAGCTGGTTATTTTCTTAAAGAGCCTCCTCAAAGAGCGTATTCAATGGGCAGAAGTTATGTATAATGCTCCACCTCAATATCATGTGCGAGGAGCAGCAATTAATTTGATACTTACAGGTGTTTCAGAAATCCCAAAATTACAAGGGCAGGTGAATGGCCATTATAATCAATCGCATTATGCTAACTATGGAGCCGGGACCACCTTAATGTATAGCACTCCAAAATTCTCGACTGATTTTATGTATTCATTTGGTTATCTCCATCAATATTCAGGTTTGGACTTAGAATCATTTCACCTTTTTGATGGTACAACTCATAGTATTCAACAGCATAATCAAGGACAAAGTAGAAATGCCAATCATAATTTCAGGTTAGGGAGTGATTATTATTTTAATTCGGAAAATAAGCTGAGTTTGGTCTATACTGGTCAAATAACGGCTTGGAACCATGCTCTTCAGTTATCAAAAGGAACTTTTTCCAATTCAGTCAATGAAAAAAAGACAGATGAACCCATCCAAATGCATAATGTTACCTTAGATTATGTTTCAGGATTTGGCTTAAGTTTAGGGATGGATTATACATTCTTTAACAGTCATACCTCACAAAATTATAAAGAAATGCTATCAGGAAAAGAAGAGGCTTTCAATGCACAGTCTAAGCAAAAAATTAATCGGTTTTTCTTTTATGCTGATCAGAGTCATTCTTTAAGTAACGCTTGGACGTTGGATTATGGTTTAAGTCTTAACTACGCCTTTGATAAAAGCTCACAGATATATCACTCCCCGCATGGTAAAGAGGTGTCAAAACAAAATACAATGAGTGATTTGAACGAATATACCTATGAGCTTTATGCCGGATTTTCCAAAGAGTTTTCCGAGAGGTTTTCCTTAAGAGCCTATCTAACCGGTGAGTATTATAAATACAAAGACAAAGACTCTTGGGCCCTATATCCCGAGATGGAAATGACCTATGTCATCAATCCTAAACATATTCTTCAGTATGGCATGGGTACAGACAAAAGCTTTCCCAGTTACTGGGAGATGATAAATTCTGTTTCATATATGAATGGGTATACTGAAATCCATGGTAATCCCGATTTGAAACCTTATAAAACCTACACTATGCAATTCTCCTATATTCTGAAAAACAAGTATATCTTTACACTTTATACAATATATCAAGATGATTATTTTGTACAACTACCTTATCAGGCATCTGATCGTTTAGCTCTGATTTATAAAACAACAAATTTTGATTATAAAACAGAAATTGGAGCCAATGCTGTAATTCCATTTCGTGTAGGATCTGTGCTAGATTCAAGGTTAACCTTGAATGCTTATTACGACAAGGCAAAAAGTAGTAACTTTAATCATCTATCTTTCAATAAAGACAATTTCGCAATTCTGGCACAGTTGAGTAATACCTTTAATATCTCTTCTAAACCTAATATTAAAGCTGAATTATTAGGACTTTATACCACAAGAAACATTCAAGGTCCGTCCACGTTATCCAACATGTATAGAGTCAATGCAGGGATAAAATGGACATCTAACAACAATAAAGCCGAAATCCGTTTAAAAGTTGATGATTTGTTTAATAGTTGGTCTCCTAAGCATTGGAAAATGAAATTTGAGAATCAAAATTTAAATATGCATATTATTCCGGATAACAGAACTGTAACGTTATCGTTTACTTATAAATTCGGTGATTATAAAGAGAGTAAACGCAAAGAAGTAGATACTTCCCGGTTTGGCGCTAACTAAATAGATAAAGCCTTCAGGACTGTCGATCCCAGACCGAGGGGTGTTCGGTCTGGGTTAGAAGGGGCGTCGGTCTGGGTTAAACCGTTGGTCGATCCCAGACTTTCTCCTCATTACCCGTTGGTGGTTTTTGGAAATCTTTTCCTTTGATATAATTGTATGCTCTGTGAACATTCTGGTCATAAATAGGATATTCATTAGGTTTGATGATATATGTAAAAGAAAAATATGACAGGAGGAAGATTTTCAAATTCTGAACGGAATTCGTCTAAATCAAAATCACTATTATCCTAAAGCTTAAATATTGGTGCATTCATGAGGTTATTTTTGCCCACTACACTATGTGAATAAAGAAATGGATTTACAATATTTTTAATCCAAAGCAACTTTAATCGAAAAATAAGTATATTTAGGAATCTGATTACTTTACAAGAAATCAAAAGGTAGCACATCCTCAAATAGAAATAAGTGGTGGAACCATAAGAGGTAATAAAGGAATAGAAATAGGATCACCATCTGGGACAAAAAATCCACCTACAAAGGTTGAAATAATTAGACCTCAAGATTTATTAAAAAAATAACGCCTATTTAATGGCAATAGAATTAGGACAATTAAATGGAAAAACATCCAACTTCTATTGGTAAGAAAGTTACTATTTTTGTGTTTTTTTGCGTGTTTTGGGCGGTTGGTTGCCGATTGGGTTCTTCGGTTGTTTTTGTTCGATTAAGATTGTGCAAATAGAATAAAAATTATGAAAAGAGTTGTATTATATATATTGCTAATGACATTAATTTCATGTGGATCTCAATCAGACCTTTCTTTTAGAAGAATAATGAAAGGTCACAAAAAGACAGAAGATTTGATAAAAAATTAACTTTTGAAAAAAACAGGGTATTTTTCTTTTATTCAACTTATGCTTTAGATTCATATATATGGACTTATAATACTGATTTTATGACTCTTTACATTATAAATAATGCTGATATAAAGAATTTTAGAATTAAGAACAAGAATAAGAAAGATGTAAAAATTGAAAACTTTGATAGTGCCAATTCTCTTTATCCTTATGCTTTAGATGGGGATATAATTGGTGTTTCTGAATTGAATGACTTGAATAAAATTAATATTATCAAAATACCTATTAATGGGAAACTTTTCATAGAAACAGAATTTCCGGAAAATTATAATTTTGCACATCAGCTACAATTAGATTTACTACTGATTTCAGACTTTTTAGGGAAAGAGATATATTAATAATTTGAATTATTATTCTTAATCTGACAAGCAAGTAATAAAAGTAAATAGGTTAGTAAATTTAACATATAGACTCTTTATTTTGTCATAAAAACTCTCCTTTTTGTCTTTTCTTTGCATTAAAGTTTGATTTGTTCCATTTATTCCAATCTAAA
>CAZFXK010000028.1:0-6078 GCA_964522975.1 uncultured Bacteroides sp.
CATAAAAAATGAAAATCAAAGGAATTAAAATGCTTAAAAATAATTATCTTTGAAAGAGTATAATCAATAGGAAACAAGTTGAATGAAAGATTTTATAATTACAGATACCGGTAGGGAAACGGCCATTTTAGTAGGAATCGTAACGTTTGATCAGGATGAGCGTACCACAGAGGAGTATTTAGATGAATTGGAGTTTTTGGCACAGACCGCCGGAGTGGTGGTTAAGGAGCGTTTTACTCAGAAGCTGGATATGCAAAATCCTGTAACTTATGTAGGTAGAGGTAAGTTGGATGAAATTACTGATTATATTCAAGAAAACAAGATTGGGATAGCCATATTCGATGATGAGCTATCACCACGCCAGATACGTAATATAGAGAAGAAGTTGCAGGTGAAGATTCTGGATCGCACCTCTTTGATTTTAGATATCTTTGCCATGCGTGCTCAGACGGCAAGTGCCAAGACACAGGTGGAGTTGGCTCAATATCAGTATATGTTACCCCGGTTGACTCGCTTATGGACGCACTTAGATACACAGGCAGGAGGCGCAGGTAGTGGAACAGGAGCAACGGTAGGGTTGCGTGGTCCCGGTGAAACTCAGTTGGAGATGGACCGGCGTATCATTTCAAGGCGAATTTCCTTATTGAAAGAGCAGTTGGAGAAGATTGACAAGCAAAAAGCAACTCAGCGGAAGAATAGGGGAGCTATGGTGCGTGTGGCTCTCGTAGGATATACTAATGTAGGTAAATCTACATTAATGAATTTATTGGCTAAGAGTAACATCTTTGCTGAAAACAAATTATTTGCAACCCTTGATACTACCGTTCGAAAGGTGGTTATTGGGAATTTACCTTTTTTGCTTGCAGATACAGTAGGTTTTATTCGAAAACTTCCTACCGATTTAGTGGAATCTTTTAAATCTACCTTAGATGAGGTACGAGAATCGGATTTGTTGCTTCACGTGGTGGATATTTCACATCCGGGTTTTGCCGAACAGATAGATGTTGTCAATAACACGTTGAAAGAGATAGATAGTGCTGACAAACCTACACTTTTGGTTTTTAATAAGATTGATGCTTATAAGCATATTGAAAAAGACGAAGATGATCTCAGCCCACGTACAGATGAGAATATTCCAATAGAGGAGTTGATGCAGACGTGGATGGCTAAGTTAGATGAAAATTGTATTTTTGTGTCAGCAAAAAATCAATTGAATATGGACCAATTACGTAAGGAGTTATATGATAGGGTCAAAGAGATCCATATAGAACGCTATCCTTATAATGATTTTTTGTTTCCCATTTATGATACAGAAGATTTTAAGATGAATGAAGAAAAGGATGAAAATGTGAATGAGAAGGTAGATGAAAAAGAACTATAGATTTTTAAGTTCAGCTGAAATCGGTCAGTTAGAAAAACAGTTTTGTAGTGCAGAAAGCTGGAATAACATACAAGTAAGTGAAGGGTTTTCTCCCGAGAATTTGTTTTACGTTCATTTTTCCGGAGAAATACGTTTGGGAGTATTTAATGCGAAATTTAATCTTCCGGGAGGAATTCAAAAGAGATCGGGATTACGCCACGTTACATTGCATAACGTAACGATAGGGGATAATTCCTGTATTGAGAATATTCAAAATTACGTTGCCAATTATAATATAGGCTCTAATACCTTGATAGAAAATGTAGATGTTTTATTGGTAGATGGAGAAACCTCTTTTGGTAATGGGGTATCTGCTGCCGTATTAAATGAAACCGGAGGTAGGGAGGTCTTGATAACTGATAATTTATCGGCACATCAAGCTTATATTACAGCATTATATCGTCATCGTCCTGAATTAAGTCAAAGAATTAAGGAGATGGCACAAAAGTATGCCCGGAAAGTGATTTCCGATAGAGGGCGTATTGGCGATAACGTAAGAATTTGTAATACCGGATCAATTGTTAATGTAAAGATTGGCGATTATGCAAATGTTTCCGGTGCTTGCAGATTGCAGAATGGAAGTATTAACAGTAATAAGGATGCTCCTGTTCAGATAGGGCATGGAGTGATTTGCGATGATTTCATCGTATCTTCAGGATCGAAGGTGGATAATGGAACGATGATTACGCGTTGCTTTATTGGACAAGCCTGTACGTTAAGCCATAGCTATTCAGCTTCAGATTCTCTTTTCTTTAGCAATTGTCATGGAGAGAATGGAGAAGCTTGTGCCATTTTTGCCGGTCCTTTTACGGTAACCCATCACAAATCAACATTACTTATTTCCGGTTTGTTTTCGTTTATGAATGCCGGATCAGGTTCTAATCAAAGTAACCATATGTATAAGCTGGGCCCTATTCATCAAGGAACTATGGAGCGTGGCTCTAAAACCACTTCCGATTCTTATATTTTATGGCCGGCGAGGGTTGGAGCGTTTTCTTTGGTTATGGGACGACATATAAATCATGCGGATACTTCTAATTTTCCTTTCTCTTATTTGATAGAGGAAGAGAATACTTCTTTTTTAGTTCCCGGTGTAAACCTGAGAAGTGTAGGAACCATTCGGGATGCTAAAAAATGGCCTAAACGGGATAAACGTACAGACCCGAATAAAATAGATTGCATCAACTATAATCTTTTAAGTCCGTATACAATTCAAAAGATGTTTAAAGGGACTGAAATATTAAAAGCTTTAAAACGAATTTCCGGCGAAACATCGGCAGCCTATATCTATCAGAGTGCCAAGATTAGAAATAGTGCGCTTCATAAAGGTATTGATTATTATATCACGGCGATTCATAAGTTTTTAGGAAATTCAATTATTTCACGATTGAAAGGTTTGAATTTTCAAAGTAATGAGGAGTTAAGAAAGCGTTTAACTCCGGATACTGAGATAGGAAAGGGCGATTGGGTAGATGTGGCCGGATTAATTGCTCCTAAATCTGAAATAGAGCGTTTAATCAATGACATTGAGAGTGGTGTAATCACTGAATTAGAGCAAATCAATACCCGTTGTAAGGAAATACATACTAATTATTATACCTATGAATGGACTTGGGCTTATGATAAGATTCTATCTTTCTATGATTTAGATCCAGATACCATTACAGCCAGTGATGTGATTAATATTGTGAATGTTTGGAAAGAATGTGTAGTAAATCTGGATTGGATGGTTTATGAGGATGCTAAAAAAGAATTTTCGTTGAATTCAATGATTAGTTTTGGTGCAGACGGTTCAAGAGATGAAATGCGGCAAGATTTTGAGCAAGTGCGCGGGGTTTTTGAAAGTAATCCTTTTGTTATGACTGTGCTGGATCATATAGATAAAAAGACGGCCTTAGGCGAAGAATTAATTAATCGTATAGGACAATTGGGTTGAGAATAAAGATTGATTTTTGTTCTTTTTGTTAATTAAACATTAACTTTGAGATAATAAATAACTAATAAATTAATAAAAAAGATGGCTAAAATACCTCCATTTAAGTATCAAGAGCCTTTTCCAATGGAGAAGGATACTACTGAATACTATTTATTGACGAAGGATCACGTATCAGTTGCTGAATTTGAAGGAAAAGAGATTCTAAAGATTGAAGCGGAAGGCTTAACGAAGATGGCTAATGCTGCTTTTAGAGATGTTTCTTTTTTATTGCGTCCGGAGCATCAAAAACAAGTTGCAAAGATATTGACGGATCCGGAAGCTAGTGAGAATGATAAGTTTGTTGCTCTTACCTTTTTAAGGAATGCTGAAATCTCAGCAAAAGGAAAGTTGCCTTTTTGTCAAGATACGGGAACAGCTATTATAAGCGGAAAGAAAGGACAACAAGTCTGGACCGATGGAAATGATGAAGAGGCTTTGGCAAAAGGTGTATATAAAACGTATACGGAAGAGAATTTACGTTACTCACAGAATGTAGCCTTAGATATGTATACAGAGCAGAATACACGAACTAATTTACCTGCTCAAATAGATCTTTATGCAACGCAAGGAAGTTCTTATGATTTTTTATGCATAGCTAAAGGTGGGGGCTCTGCCAATAAAACGTTCCTCTATCAGGAAACAAAAGCCTTATTGACTCCTGAGCGTTTGGTTCCTTTCTTAGTGGAAAAAATGAAATCTTTAGGTACTGCAGCTTGTCCTCCTTATCACATTGCTTTTGTTATTGGAGGTACTTCTGCTGAAGCAAACCTTAAAACTGTAAAGTTAGCTTCTGCTAAATATTATGATAATTTGCCAACCTCAGGTAATGAGGGTGGGCGTGCTTTCCGTGATGTTGAATTGGAAAAGACTTTACTTGAGAAAGCTTATAAAATTGGATTAGGAGCTCAATTTGGAGGTAAATATTTTGCTCACGATGTACGAGTTATTCGTTTACCTCGTCATGGTGCTTCATGTCCGGTAGGAATGGGGGTTTCTTGTTCTGCAGATCGCAATATTAAATGTAAGATAAATAAAGAAGGCATTTGGATTGAGAAATTGGAAGATAATCCCGGTAAATATATTCTTGAAGAGATGCGCCAAGCCGGAGAGGGTGAAGCGGTTAAAATTGATTTGAATCAGCCAATGAAGGATATCTTAAAAGAATTAACTAAATATCCTGTATCTACTCGTTTGTCTTTAACAGGAACCATTATTGTAGCCCGTGATATTGCACATGCCCGATTAAAAGAGCGTTTAGACAGAGGCGAGGATTTACCTCAATACGTAAAAGATCACCCCATCTATTATGCCGGTCCGGCCAAGACTCCTGAAGGAATGGCATCAGGCTCAATGGGGCCAACGACAGCAGGTCGTATGGATCCGTATGTAGAACTGTTTCAAAGTCACGGAGGAAGTATGATTATGTTGGCCAAGGGAAATCGTAGTCAGGCAGTGACAGACTCTTGTAAGAAGTATGGAGGCTTCTATTTGGGTAGCATAGGTGGCCCGGCGGCAATACTTGCTCAACAAAACATTAAGGAGGTTGAATGTATTGAATATCCGGAATTGGGTATGGAGGCGATCTATAAGATTGAAGTAGAAGATTTTCCTGCATTTATTTTGGTTGATGATAAAGGAAATGATTTCTTTAAACAGCTTTAAGAAAGTAACGAATACTATAATGGTGTAGCATAAAAAAGCAGATATTCTCATTGGAATATCTGCTTTTTTTATCTCTTCTCCCTGTGCAATGTGTGTGATTCACAAACTTCGAAGCATTTCTTAATTATGGATAAATAGAGGTTCTGTACTTTCCATCGCGATTATCTCCCAACATGCTGAGGTAGGAGTAATATCTTGATTCGCTAATGAGATGTTCTTCTACCGCTTTCTTTACCGCACAGTTCGGCTCTTCAATATGTAGACAATTATGAAATTGGCACTCTTTTGATTTCTTGAAAATTTCGGGAAAGTAATGCCCAATTTCTTGATCTTCCATATCAAGGACGCCAAAGCCTTTGATTCCGGGAGTATCAATGATATATCCTCCTTGAGGTAGTTCGTGCATTTCAGAAAATGTTGTGGTATGAACCCCTGTCTTATACCTTTCAGAGATTTCCTGAGTCTCGATGTTTGCTTCAGGTATCAACACATTGATGAGTGTGGACTTCCCGACACCGGAATGACCCGCAAGTAAGGTTATTTTATCTTTAACTAACGTCTTCACTTCCTGAATCCCCTTCTCTTCAATAGCCGATATTTCCATGCACTGATATCCAATATAGGTGTATAGGCCCATCATTTGTTGCATATATTCCGATTCCTCTTCATTATATACGTCGGTTTTATTAAACAAAAGAATGACCGGGACGCTGTAGGCTTCAGCACTAGCTAAAAAACGATCTATGAAAGTAGTGGATGTTTCAGGATAATTGACGGTAACCATCAATAATGCTTGATCTATGTTAGCGGCTAGGATATGTGACTCTTTAGATAAGTTTGGAGATCTTCTGATGATATAATTTTTCCTCTCCTCAATATGGGTAATTAAGGCTGTACCTTCTTCATATTTTTCAATATGAACTCGATCTCCTACAACAGCAGGGCTGGTACTTCTAATGCCTTTAATCCGGAAAGTTCCTTTAATCTTACAGTCGATTAAAGTTCCATCATCTGTTTTTAC
>CAZFXK010000028.1:6178-23738 GCA_964522975.1 uncultured Bacteroides sp.
GAAGATCCGGTGTCCGTAGTAAAAAAAGGATTCCCCGTTCCACCACTTAGAATCACAACTTCTCCCTTTTCTAGTAAATCAATAGCTTTCCATTTATTGTAGAACTCACCAATAGGTTCCATTCGGATAGCTGTTAAAACTTTCGATTTAACTCCTAATGAATTCAAGGCAGAGCTAATTGCTAAACCATTGATAACAGTAGCTAACATCCCCATTTGATCCCCCTTAACTCTGTCGAATCCTCTATCTGCTCCTTTTAATCCTCTAAAAATGTTACCACCTCCAATGACTATGGCTACCTGAACCCCTAATTCTTGGATCTCTTTTATTTGTTTAGCGTATTCCATTAATCGGTCATCATCTATGCCCATTTCTTTATTGGCAGCTAAACTCTCACCACTTAGTTTTAGTAATATTCGTTTATATTTCATTTTGTTCTTCATCACTTGTTTTAATACAAATATAAAAGATAAAATGTATAATGCCACATTTAGTCTCTTCTAAATTGAGTTTTCCTATACTCAAATATATGTTTTTTTTAACTAAGAATTAACAAGAAAAACCAAGAGCTATTTGTACCTTACAGAACTACATTATTTATTCTTAGTATCACGTATGGACAGGAAACGTTTTTTTATTTATATATTTCTTTTGGGATGCTTTATTTTTATATGTAATCCTTTACTTGCCGAAGATGAAGTCGCAGGAAAAGATAATAAAATTTCTTTAGATGAATGGATTGAGAAAGCTGAAAAGCATATGTTGAATGGGGAAGATGAGAAAGCTTTGTTTTGTTTTCAGCAAGTTTTATTATTAGATTCAAAGAATCTATCGGCTAATATTTTTATGGGAAATTATTACTATGTAGAGGTAGAAAGAGCACGAAAGGGTATTGAAGTTGAACGTGCCAAGGGTAAAACTGCAAGTGAAAAGTATAAGAAATATCAAGAAGCTTTAACTGACCTGTGGCCTGCCTATGTAAAAGCAAAAGCTTATTTAGAGGTTGTGTTACATCAGTTCCCCTCCTCAGAGGTAATTAAGACGTTAAACCATATTGAAGAAATATATCAAGTTATTCAATGATATAACTTACTTCTTTGAAGTAATATTTTCTTTGTTGATTGTCTTTATCTATTAAAATAAGCTGTCCGTCAGGTTGAACCTTGTAAAGGTAGGCTTCAAATAATCCTTTTGCATCTTGGTACAAATGAAAGCCTTTATTTCTATAAAGTTTGTTGTGATATTCTATTTTTATCTGTCCTGCTTTACCTTCCTTTAATAATTGATGAAACCCTTTTAGATGATTGATGAAATCCTTCCACAATTCGTCAATATCGTTTTTAGTCCCTGTAATGTGATATAGAGAAACTGGGTTGATGAGTTTAGGCGAAAAAGAAGCTTGATTGAGATTAAGACCTACTCCAATGATGGATTGATTAACTTGATTGCTGAGGAATTGGTTCTCTATAAGTATTCCTGCAATTTTTTTATTTCTCCAATAGATGTCATTGGGCCATTTAATGGTGAATTCATCGCTGAATTTTTCTAATGATTTTATCAGGCTTAATGACACAATCTGTGATATGTAAAATGAACGATTGGCTGAAACAAAAGTGGGATGGAGAACAACACTACATAATAAATTATCATTAGGGGTAGACTCCCAATGATTTCCTCTTTGTCCTCTACCTGCTGTTTGGTAATTGGTTCGTACTGAAAAAAAATCGGGAAGCAATTGCTCTGAAGCTAATTCTTTTAGATAAATGTTGGTTGATTGGGTCTCTTCCAAAATCAAAAAAGAGTTATTTATGGTTTTCATTCGGTTGACTTTAATTTATTGGAGGATAAAAAGCATTAGGATAATGTTTGACTTGGTAGGGATCGTGGGTTCCTAGAATAGTAATGATATCAAATCTAACCGGTAATTCAATATTATATTTTTTAATATATGCGTGCGTTGCTGTTACTATTCTTCTAATCTTATTTTTGGTAATTGCCTCTACCGGATTTCCGAAAATTGAGTTTCTTCTAGTTTTCACTTCTACCACAACTAGGTTGTCAGGTGTGTCTGCAATGATATCCAGTTCAAGTTTTCCACATCTCCAATTACTATCTAAAATATGATATCCTTTACGAATGAGATAGTTTTTAGCAACCTCTTCTCCCTTTTTTCCCAGTTGATTGTGTAGTGCCATTGCTTTTTGCACAAATTTACGTTTTTATGTTATGTAATTCAATAAGTAAACTTAAATTTGTCTGTCAATGAACAAGAAGAATACGAATAACAGGGTAAAGATAACTTCATCGAAATCAAAGCGAATGATGAGGTTGACTTGTTTTTTAAATGAGCAAGAGTATGAGTTCATTGATAACTATTTGAAGCAATATAAAATAAAAAATAAGTCGCGTTGGTTTAGGGAAACATTATTAATTGCTATTTATAAAGAGATAGAGGAAAATTATCCAACTCTTTTTGATGAACACGAAATGAGACGATAGAATGAAGTTAGATGATCAATATTTTATGAAACAAGCTTTAAGAGAAGCGGAGAAAGCATATGAACAAGATGAAGTGCCTGTAGGTGCAGTCATCGTTTGTCAGGATCGTATCATTGCCAGAGCTCATAACTTAACTGAAACTCTTACCGATGTAACCGCTCATGCTGAGATGCAGGCCATTACTGCTGCGGCTAATGTGTTGGGTGGGAAGTATTTAACTGATTGCACTCTTTATGTAACCTTAGAACCTTGTGTTATGTGTGCAGGCGCTATAGGTTGGTCACAATTAGGACGATTAGTCTATGGAGCAACAGACAAGAAAAGAGGATTCCATAACTATTCTTCTGATATTCTACACCCTAAGACAGAAGTAGTGTCGGGTATATTATCTAAGGATTGTTCTCTTTTACTTAAAGAGTTTTTTGCTACTAAGCGTTAGTTTTCTTTCGATAGATCTTCTGTTGTATCCTGTTGTATCTCTTCAAAGTCAACATACTCTCCCTCATCCGATGAGAAAATCTTTTTTTGAGGTTGTTGATTTTGTACATTTATGGTCGATTTACCTCGTTTGGATTGACGACTACCTTTTCTCTCCGTATTTGCCTTGAATAAAGAGTAGATTATTTTAATAATCTGATTGAGTACTATGATAAAAAGAATTAGTCCTAAAATGCTCATTTATAGTCCTCTTTTACAGTTAGTTTATGAAAGACAGAAATTCACATTATGCTAAGTTTCTCTTTCTTTGAGTTAAAAGTGAAAGAATAATATACCAAAGTATTACAGCTGCAACCCCACTTAACTTAAATAGAAAGATTAAGGGAATACAAACCAATAAAAATAGATATCTTATTTTATTTTCCTTCCATGTAAAGCTCTTAAACTTTAATGAGAACATGGGTATTTCCATCACTAATAAACCTGAAAAGATAAAAACTAAAACTAAAATATAGATTACATTAGTGTATGTTAACAATAATTCTTTACTACCTGCAATGAAAGAACTCCAGAATAGCGCATTTGCGGGAGTCGGCAAGCCAATAAATGAATCGGTCTGTCGGGTGTCTACATTAAACTTTGCCAGTCGAAGAGCCGAAAAAACAGCAATTAAAAAGGCTAAATAGGGGAGCCTTGTTTTAATATCCAGAAGAAAGATGGGGTAACTTAGGTCGGGCTCTCTTAAAAAAGTAAATACAATTATGGCGGGAGCCAACCCAAAACTGATGTCATCAGCAAGCGAATCTAACTCTTTTCCTATGGGAGAGTATGCCTGTAATAAGCGAGCAAAGAAACCATCGAAGAAGTCAAAAATAGCCCCTAAAATAATGAAACCTAAAGCAAGAGTGTATTTTCCCTCAAAGGCCATAACACAAGCTATGCACCCTGAAAAAAGATTTAAACAGGTGATTAAGTTTGGAATATGTTTAGTGATTGAAGTGGGCATTTATCTTAGTTTTGCAATAATGGTTTGATTTCCTACGGTTTTATCATTTAGTTTGGCTAAAACCTCAGTATCCAAAGGAAGATAGACATCTACACGCGAACCAAATTTAATAAAGCCCATATGTTCGTTGATGTGACAAGTTGAGTTTTCCTCAGCATAGGTAACAATACGACGAGCTAAAGCACCAGCAATTTGTCTAACCAATATTTCTTCACCTTCGGGAGTTTCAATTATAATGGTAGAACGCTCGTTTTCAGTGCTAGCTTTGGGTAACCAAGCTTTTTGGAAGCGTCCTCTTTGATGGCTCACTTGCTTTACTGTACCATTTACGGGGTACCAGTTTGCATGCACATTGAATACACTCATAAAGATGGAGATCATGATACGGCGGTCTTTAAAATACTCATCTTCATCAACTTCTTCAATCACTACAATGGTTCCATCAGCAGGAGCCATTACTAATTTCTCTGTTTCATTATTAAATGACCGATCCGGGCATCTAAAGAAATTAAGCATGATTAAATAAATGGGAGTGAGTACTGCCGCTGCTATGTAAAAAGGTATTTTAGTTTCAAATCCTAAATAAAATAAGAGTATGATTCCAAGAAAGAGAAGAAATGTACCAATTAAAATCTCCACTCCTTCATTATGTATTTTCGTTTTTTTCATTTTTCTTATGCAACCAATATTATATAAAAATATGATAAATAAGGAATTCTAGGCAAAAGTAGGTTTATTTTGAGTTTTCAGCAAACTATTGTTTATAGAAAAAGGTTTCTGTTGATAACTTTCGCATACTAATTTTGGGTAGAAACAGGATCTGTAGTATTTTTAAATCTTATTTCGAGGATTAAAATATAGATAAAATTAAAGGGAGACTCAATATGGCTCGACAATTTACTCATTTACATGTACATACTCAGTTTTCATTACTTGATGGGCAAGCAAGTGTAAAAGCATTGGTCGATAAGGCAATGGCGGATGGTATGAAAGGAATTGCCATCACTGATCATGGAAACATGTTTGGGGTGAAAGAATTCTTTGATTACATATCAAAGAAAAATAAAGGAACACATCAGGCACTAAAGGAATTAAAAGGTGAACTCAAAAAAACAGAAAGTACCGATGATGTCAATTCAAAAGGAATAAACGAATTAAATCAGCAGATTTTAGAAGAAGAACAGAAGCTATTTAAGCCTATAATAGGGAGCGAAATGTATGTGGCACCTCGAGGTTTATTGATGAAAGAGGGGAGGCCCGATCAAGGAGGATACCATTTGGTGGTATTGGCGAAGAACCAAACAGGGTATCATAATTTAATTAAATTGGTATCTAAATCGTGGGTTGATGGTTTCTATATGCGTCCCAGAACCGATAGAGCAGAGTTGGAAAAATATAGTGAGGGACTGATTGTTAGTAGTGCTTGTTTAGGTGGTGAAATCCCGCGCAAGATTAGAGAAAATAATTTGGATGGGGCAAGAGAGGCCATTCAATGGTTTCAGCGGGTTTTTGGAGATGATTTCTATATTGAATTGCAGCGTCATAAAGCAACGGTTCCTAGAGCAAATCATGAAACCTATCTGATTCAAGAAAAAGTAAATGAGCAACTTATTGCATTGGCCCGAGAATTCAATGTGAAAATTATTTGTACCAATGATGTCCATTTTGTAAGCGAAGAACATGCTGAAGCGCACGACCGATTAATCTGTTTAAGCACCGGAAGGGATTTGGATGATCCGGAACGTATGTTATATAGCAAGCAAGAATGGATGAAGACACGGGAAGAAATGACTCTTTTGTTTCAAGATATTCCTGAAGCTCTGGATAATACGATGGAGATCTATGATAAGATAGAATACTATTCCATAAATCATGCACCCATAATGCCCACATTTGATATTCCGACTTCTTTTGGAACAGAAGAGGAATATCGGAAAAAGTATTCTCACCAAGATTTGTATGATGAGTTTACTCAAAGTGAAAAGGGGGAAATCATCATATCTAAAGAAGAGGGATTGGCCAAAGTAGAGCTATTGGGAGGCTATGATAAAATGTATCGTCTGAAATTAGAGGCTGATTATTTGAAAGAATTGACTTATAAGGGAGCTAAGAAGTTATATGGTGATTCTTTAAGTGAAGAATTGAGGGAACGATTGGATTTTGAACTTTATGTGATGAAAACAATGGGTTTTCCAGGTTATTTCTTAATCGTTCAAGATTTCATCAATGCTGCCCGATATGAGTTAGATGTTTCTGTAGGTCCCGGGCGAGGATCGGCAGCCGGATCGGCTGTGGCCTATTGTCTGGGTATTACTCGTATTGATCCCATAAAATATGATTTGCTTTTTGAGCGTTTTCTTAATCCGGATCGTATTTCCTTGCCTGATATTGATGTGGATTTCGATGATGACGGTCGTGGTGAGGTCTTAAAGTGGGTTACCAATAAATATGGTAAAGAAAAAGTAGCACATATCATTACCTATGGCACTATGGCTGCTAAAATGGCTATTCGTGATGTGGCAAGAGTTCAGAAGCTTCCTCTATCAGAGGCTGAGCGTTTGGCCAAATTGGTTCCGGATCGTATTCCCGGTAAAAAGGTAAATTTAGCAAATGCCATAGAATATGTACCGGAGTTAAGAGCTGCTGAATCATCGAATGACCCTTTGGTTCGCGATACGCTAAAATATGCAAAGATGCTTGAGGGAAATGTACGGAATACGGGAGTACATGCTTGTGGTACCATTATCTGTCGTGATGATATAACCGATTGGGTTCCTATAAGTACAGCTGACGACAAGAATGGAGAGAAAGTATTGGTTACTCAGTATGAGGGTTCTGTCATTGAAGATACCGGATTAATTAAAATGGACTTTTTAGGCCTGAAAACCTTATCAATCATAAAAGAAGCCGTAGCTAACATTAAACTCAGTAAAGGAATCAGTATTGATATTGATGAAATTCCTATTGATGATCCAGCAACTTATAAACTGTATAGTGAAGGAAAAACAGTGGGTACTTTTCAGTTTGAGTCAGCCGGTATGCAGAAATATCTGCGGGAATTACAACCAACTGTCTTTGAAGACCTCATTGCAATGAATGCTCTCTACAGGCCGGGCCCTATGGATTATATACCCGATTTTATTGATCGTAAGCAGGGGCGTAAACCCATCTCTTATGACTTGCCTGTTATGGAGAAATATCTGAAGGAAACTTATGGTATCACGGTCTATCAAGAACAGGTGATGTTGTTAGCCCGTTTGTTGGCTAACTTTACCAGAGGTGAGTCGGATACTTTGCGTAAAGCGATGGGTAAAAAACTTCACGATACGCTAAATTATATGAAGCCTAAATTCATTAGTGGAGGCAAAAAGAACGGGCATGATCCGGATATTTTGGAAAAGATTTGGGGAGATTGGGAAAAATTTGCTTCCTATGCTTTTAATAAATCGCATGCTACGTGTTATTCTTGGGTTGCTTATCAAACGGCCTATTTAAAGGCTAACTATCCGGCTGAATATATGGCTGCCGTGTTAAGTCGAAACATTAATAATATTACTGAGATCACTAAATTCATGGACGAGTGTCGTGCGATGGGGATTTTAGTGTTAGGCCCGGATGTGAATGAGAGTAATTTAAGATTCACAGTAAATGCGGAAGGTAACATTCGTTTTGGTTTGGGAGCCATCAAGGGAGTTGGTGAAAAAGCAGTAGAGGCAATTGTAGATGAAAGATTGAAAAACGGATCTTTCAAGGGTATATTTGATTTTGTTCAGCGTGTCAACCTTTCTGCTTGTACTCGGAAAAATGTTGAAAATATGGCTTTATCCGGTGCCTTCGATAATTTTCCTGAATTAAAAAGAGAACAATTCTTTGCCGGGAATGATAAAGGTGAGGTTTTTCTGGATATATTAATGCGATATGGAACCAAATTTCAAGCAGATAAATTAGCCTCAGAAAACTCTCTATTTGGCGATGGCAGTATGATAGAGATTGCTACGCCTGAAATACCGGAGGCTGAAACCTGGGGTGACTTGGAGAAATTGAATAAAGAACGTGAATTAGTGGGGATTTATCTTTCTGCTCATCCTTTAGATGAGTTTTCCATTGTCTTAGAGCATGTGTGTAACACCAAAGTAACAGAATTAGGCGATTTAGATGCTCTTTTAGGTAAAGATATCACGTTAGGTGGAATGGTGACTGGTGTTCGTAAGGGAATTTCTCGCAATGGAAATCCGTACGGCATTGCAAAAATTGAAGACTTCTCCGGCTCATATGAAATCCCTTTTTGGGGGAAAAATTGGGTGGAATACCAAGGATATCTAATAGAGGGTATGTTTTTATATATTCGTGCAACGTGTCAGGAGAAAACATGGGGTAATACAAACGCTGAAGGTAAACGGGATCCGGAACTTAAAATCAACTCCATCCAATTATTGCCTGATGTAAAGGATGAGTTGATAGAAAAAATAACGATTTATGTTCCTTTGGAAGATTTAGAAAGCACCTTAATTACAGAATTATCTACGCTCATTAAGAAAACACCCGGAAAAGCTGAGTTATTCTTTAAAATACAAGATAAGGAAAGTAATGTTGAATTGACGTTGATTTCACAACCCTTGCGATTGACAATAGAGAAAGAGTTATTATTCTATTTACAAGAAGAACGAGCTTTGTCATTTACAATAAATTAAAAAAGGTGAACAACATTCTTTTTTTTTTGTTACCAATATGAGATAAATACAAGTATAAACAATAAATAATAAAAAATGGCTTTAGAAATTACAGACAGTAATGTCAAGGAACTTTTAGATGGAGATAAACCCGTGGTAATCGATTTTTGGGCACCTTGGTGTGGCCCTTGTAAGATGGTTGGCCCCATTATTGATGAATTGGCTGAGGAGTATAAAGATCAAGTGGTCATAGGGAAATGTAATGTGGATGAGAATAGCGAATTACCTGCAGAGTATAGTATCAGGAATATACCCACTATTCTTTTCTTCAAAGAAGGTGAATTTGTTGATAAACAAGTTGGCGCTGTTCAAAAAGCTGAACTTGTCGAAAAAATTAAAGGCTTATTATAATCCTATTGTTTTATGAAAACTGAAGAAGATTTTCTTGATGATGATTTTGCAACTGAAGATGCCATAGCATACATCAGACAATATTTACCTCAAGAGCTAAAAGATAAATTCTCGGATGATGAGATGTATTATTTTTTAGATTTAATTGACGAGTATTATTTAAATAGTGGAGTTTTAGATAAAGAAACCGATGAAGAAGGTTTGATAGAAGTCGATTTAGAAAGTATTACCAAATTCATTATTAATGAAGCAAAGAAAGATGATATGGGAAACTTTGATTCCGATGAAATCTTTTTGATTATTCAAGGCGAAATGGAGTTTATTGATTCTTTGGATGAGTAAATCTTCTTCCAAAAAACGAAAGGTGAGCTTATGCTCACCTTTTTTTATGCTCTTTTTCCTTATTTATCTATTCCGGTTTAATGATTTCTTTTTTTTAGATTTAAAGTAATAGCTACTTTTTTTGTTCTGTTTTCTCTGTAATAAAGAGAAATTAATCTTAGCTTGTGGGTGGCGAAGAATAGGTCCCAGATCTAAAGAACAAAGGTCTGGGAGAGAAGCTCCGTCGGTCTGGGTTATAAGGTTGTTTGGACCCAGACCTATTCATGGTTTATTTCGGGAGTTTTATTTTTGTGGTTTTTTGTCTTCTTGACGTAATAATTGCATCAATTTGAAGGATTTCCCAACGCCTATATGCTATATTTATATAATCTTTGTCATAGAATTACATAACCAATTAAAATAATCGAATAATGAAAAACAAACCTTTTGCTTTATTAAGTATTCTTATTTTGTTCTTCTCTTGTGGATCTGGTGGTAAGAAAGAAGTTCAAGCTGATTTACCTTCACATCCGGAAGTTCTGGAACTCATAACTAAAGTCAACGATTTTTGGCAATCTACTCATCCTGATCATGGAAATTCCTTTTGGCATCGTGCCGCTTATCATACCGGAAATATGGCCGCTTATGAAGTTACAAGGAACGAGCAATATAAATTATTTTCAGAAGCTTGGGCAGAACATAATGAGTGGAAAGGAGCAAAAGAAGCAGATCCCTCAAAATGGAAATATAGTTATGGTGAGTCTGACGAATATGTGTTATTTGGAGATTTCCAAACCTGTTTTCAAGTGTATGTTGATTTATATTTGTTAGAGCCTGAAGAACATAAAATTGAAAGAGCAAGAGAGGTTATGGAATATCAGATGTCTACTCCTGAAAATGATTATTGGTGGTGGTCCGATGGCATTTATATGGCTATGCCTGTTATGACTCGCTTATATAAAGTAACAGAAAACCCTTTGTATTTAGAAAAAATGTATGACTATTTTTCTTTTGCAAGAGATTTGATGTATGATACAGAGGAGTCGTTGTTTTATAGAGATGCAAAGTATATTTATCCCAAACATAAAACGGAAAGTGGAAAGAAGGATTTTTGGTCGAGAGGAAATGGCTGGCCTTTTGCTGCATTAGCCAGAGTATTGACCGATTTACCGGAAAATGATTCGCATCGTGGTGAATATATAGAGATGTTCCGTGATATGGCAAAAGCACTAAAAGCTTGTCAGAATAATGAAGGATATTGGACACGTAGTTTATTGGATGAGGCTCAAGCTCCCGGAAAAGAAACCAGTGGTACGGCTTTCTTCGTCTATGGTTATCTATGGGGAATGAATAATGGCTGGTTAGCTGAAGATGAATATCTTGAAACGGTAGAGAAGGCTTGGAGTTATTTAACGCAGGAAGCCTTGCAGGAAGATGGAACGATAGGATATGTTCAACCTATTGGAGAGCGAGCAACTCAACATGATGTGGCAGCCTCTACAACTGCCGATTTTGGGGTTGGGGCGTTCTTATTAGCTGCTTCTGAGATGGCTAAATTTGTTGAGTGATTTTAATGAATAGTGAAATAGTATTTTCCTCGTAGATTTTAATTTTCATATAACTAAAAGAGCTGGTTAACTGTTGTGTTTTCCAGCTCTTGTTGATTGATTCGTTTTTTACTTTGCTATTTCATCTCTTTTGTTGCTGTAATTGTTTTTTTTCTGATTTAGGTATAAACGTTAAGCATTACAAAAGGTTATGAATAATAAAACCTTTACGTACCTTTGTTTCTGTTCTATTAATTGGAAATATGATTAATAATTAATGAAATTATACCTTTTTAATCCTGAACATGATTTGGCTTTAGCGCATGGACTCATGCGTTATCTTCCACCTTTAGTAATTCGACAGTTTGCCAACGATTTTTCTTTACTTCCTTTTTGGTATGCTGAGGACAATAGCAAGGTTTTATTGTTTGATGAAGCTCAATTGGCTTTTCTGGAAAAGTATAATCAGTTTTTCAATCGTTCCATTCAAGGAGTGTATCCATCTCAACTCAAATCTATTGTTGATGTTGATGTTATGCCTTGGGGATGGGACTATACCTTAAGAGATTGGCTCATTGAAAACGAAATTCAAGAAGAACTTTTACCTGATGAGGAATATATAAAGAGATTAACTCAACTTTCTCACCGTTCATTTAGTGTACAACTGCTAGCTGAATTACAGTTGTCTCCTTATTTTTGTGGCGAATCTTATTTATTTAACTCATTAGAAGAGTTGAGTCGGTTTGTAGAACAACAAGAGACTGCCGTTTTGAAAGAACCCCTTTCCGGAAGTGGTAGAGGCATTATGTGGTGTGAGAAAGAGTTTATTCCTTCTCTTCAAACTTGGGCAAAACGTATCATTGAACGACAAAAAGGGATAGTTGGAGAACCCGGATATAAAAAAATAGTCGATTTTGCCATGGAGTTTTATATCTCATCTAGTGGGAAATGTCATTTTGTTAGTTATTCTTTGTTTGACACCTCTGCCTTTGGTTCATATCAGGGTAGTTATTTGTTGACTGATGAAAAAATAGAAAAACGATTATCAAAGTATGTTCCCGTAGCAGAATTAAATCACTTAAAAAAGAGATTGAAGCATCAGCTAGAGTATTTAGTGAAGAATAATTATGAAGGTTATCTGGGAGTAGATATGATGATTTGTTCTTTTAACAATTTTCCATATCATAGAATACATCCTTGTGTTGAAGTTAATTTTAGAATGAACATGGGAATTGTTGCTTCATCCATACAAAAACATTTTCTATCTTCTCAATCGCAAGGGAAATTCGAAACTTATTTTTACAGAACTGATGGAGAGGCTCTGGCAAAGCATTTGGAAATGGAAGCTAGCTATCCGGTAAAAATGGAGAACAATCGGGTAGTAAGAGGGTATCTGCCTATAGTTCCCATTACCTCCACCAGTCGTTATAGAGCTTGGGTGATAGTTGAATAGGTTCGCTTTCATTACCATATCTATCTATGGTAGTCACAGCAAAAAAACGTACAGACTCCCATGGAAATATCGGGGCATAGATGTATTCCGTATCAGTGAGGCGTTGAGCTATGATATGTTCTGCTTTACTGCAATCCACAGGATATTGATTCGATCCATACATTACATAAAATACATCTTCGTGAGTAGTAGAAGGGGAGGAATCCCATCTTAAATGGGTATATCCAAATTTAACACGTTCAGCTTTTAATGAAGAGGGAGGAGATGGAATTTCGCTTTTTAGCCAAGGCATAGGAGGTTGAAGAGCCGGATATTCGTAAAAATCATTTTTAATGAGTGTAAAGACCTCTTGAGTGTTTCTTATTAAAAATTCTGTCCGATAAAAAGCTTGCCCTTGTAAGTTGTGATTTCTTAGGAAGTACATTTGTCTTTCTATTTCATCCAATGTCCAGTTCCCTTCTCTCGGGTCAAGAAAATAAATGCCCAGTCCGGGTACAATGTGTCTATTGTTAGATCGTTCTTTCCAATCTAATACAAAAGGAAAAAAGTTATTTCCTTGAAAATACATCATTGGGTAAATTTGATCTTGAATTCCCTCCTTGAGCCATTGATCTACATCTTGATGTACTACATCGTAAGCATTCCACCCTTTGGAGGAGTAGCGTGAGGTGTCTTTTAATTTTCCTACCGGGGAAGTACTTACTTTAACCCAAGGTTTTATTCGTTTCGTTTCACGATAGATATGTCTAAGAATATCTGTTAAATTATTTTTTCTCCATTGGTCAAGAGACAGTCCTTTTCCATATTTTCGAAATTCCTTTTGATCAGGAAATCGAGCAGCTCTTTCCGGGTAGCGCAGGTAATCAAAATGAACTCCGTCAATATCATAATTCCTGATGATTTCTTCTACAAGGCTCATTAGAAAAAATTTGGTGTCAGGATGTCCCGGGTTAAGATAGTAATGGCGCTTATAATTAACACAAAGTGCCGGTTTTTTTTTAGTAATAGAACGGTTTCCAAGAGAACGCACATGAGTCTGGCTTCCTAAAGGAATAGCTACAACCCAAACGTGACACTCCATTCCTCGTTTATGGCATTCTTCAATGACAAAAGATAGCGGATCATATCCCGGATTACCATTTTTTCTTCCCGTTAGCTCTGCGTCAAAGGGTTCAATTTTAGATGGATAAAAAACAGTACCTCGAGTTCTGGCCTGAAAAAGCACTGTGTTGAAGTTAGCCTCTTGCAACTGATTTAATAATTCAATTAACTCCTCTTTTTGTCTTTTTATGTCATTTGGATTACGAACTTTAATTCTGGGCCAATCCATACCGTAAGCTGTTGTTAACCAAGCAGCACGAACTTCTTGCTTAGGTTGTGCGTTTAACAAGAAGATAGTAGTTATTAAAAAGAATATAAAAAGAGAATATCGCTTCATACGGGTAATTTAAGTTCAGCAAAACTAATAAAAAAGTATTATGATAGCTCTATATGTTCTGCAAAATACTACATTTGTCTTTTAAGTTTTCTTAAACCACGATTTGAGCTTATGAGAAAAAGAAGGAAATCAACTTGGGTGTTTATTGCTTTGTTTCTTTATGTTACATTTATGATGCTTTATTTAATACCTAAAAACGATGAGGTTAGTGATTTGGAGAAATACATTACAGTCACTGTTTCGTATGCCATTATTTTTCTTTTATGGTGGGTATTAAGAAAAAAAGAAAATTTAAGACGCAAAAGGGAAGAAGATATCAAACAATCAGAAAATAAAAATAATTCATTATGAGAAAAATCTTAGTTGTAGTAGGACTTTTATTCTTGTCAATAGGAGTTCACGCTCAGTTTGAGAAAGGCACTTGGTTAGTTAATCCTTCTATTACAGGATTAGAGTTTTCTTGGAATAAGGATAGTAAAGCCAAGTTTGGTTTTGGGGTACAAGGGGGAGCCTTCCTTGCCGATAATGTAGTACTTTTAGTCGATGGAGAAGCTGCATGGACCAGCCCACTTGATGTTTATAGTTTGGGAGTAGGAGGTCGTTATTATTTTAATAAAACCGGTATCTATTTAGGAACAGGATTGTATGCGAGTCGTATTAATCCTAAAGTTGGTAAGAATATTAATGATTATAGCCTAAAACTGGAAGCCGGTTATGCTTTCTTTTTGTCGAAGACTGTTACAATAGAACCGGCTATTTATTATCACCAGAGTTTTAAGGATAGCGATTATTCAGAATTTGGGTTAAAAATAGGGTTTGGTTTCTATTTTTAAGCTTGAATTTGAGAAATATAAGAAAAGGCTCATTTAGTAATTCATCATTAAATGAGCCTTTTCTTTATAGGTTAGTTTTTTAACCTTCTAGTTTTTCTTTTAAAAAAGATCCGGTAAAGCTTTTTGTACATTGAGACACTTCTTCCGGTGTACCACAAGTTACAACTTCACCTCCGTTTTCTCCACCATCCGGTCCTAAATCAATGATGTAGTCTGCCGATTTTATGATCTCCAAATTGTGTTCTATCACAAGAATGGAATGGCCTCTGTCTATTAATGCATTAAATGCGCTTAGCAACTTACTGATGTCGTGAAAGTGCAGTCCGGTAGTAGGCTCATCAAAAATGAAAAGAGTGGGGGCTGTTTTTTCTTGACTCAGGTAGTAGGCTAGTTTTACACGCTGATTTTCTCCTCCTGAAAGGGTAGAAGAGGTTTGTCCTAGTTTAATATAGCCTAATCCCACCTCTTGTAAAGGAGAAAGCTTATTCACTATTTTCTCTTGCTCATGTTCGGAGAAGAATTCAATGGCTTGATTCACGGTCATATTTAATACATCGTATATGTTTTTACCGTGAAACTCCACTTCAAGTGTTTCGGGTTTGAAACGTTTTCCGTGACAAGATTCACAAGTTAATGTTAAGTCGGCCATGAATTGCATCTCTACAGTAATGGTGCCATCACCTTTACACTCTTCGCAACGTCCCCCATCGGTATTAAAGCTGAAATACCCCGGTTTATATCCCATTTGTATTGCCAATGGTTGTTCGGACCAAAGTTTGCGAATATCATCGTATGCTTTAATATAGGTAACCGGATTAGAACGGGAAGAGCGGCCAATGGGGTTTTGATCTACAAACTCCACGTCGTTCAATGCTTTGATGTCTCCTGATATAGAGGTGAATTCTCCGGGTCTTTCTTTCCCTTCGTCTAATTCTCGTTTAAGAGCATTATAAAAGATGTCTTTGACTAAGGTACTTTTTCCTGAACCGGATACTCCGGTAACAACTGTAAAGATGTTTAAAGGGAATTTTACATCAATACCTTTCAAGTTGTTTTCTCTTGCCCCCTTTATTTCGATGTAATTATTCCAAGGACGCCTAATTTTAGGTATCTCTATGGCTTCTTCTCCTAATAAATAACGAACAGTGTGACTGTTACTTCCTTTTTGAAGGTTTTTCATATCTCCTTCGTAAACAACTTCACCACCCAGACGTCCGGCTTCAGGTCCAATATCAATAATGTAATCTGCCGCCCTGATTATCTCTTCATCGTGTTCAACTACAATTACTGTATTGCCTAACTGCTGGAGTTGTCTTAATACATGGATTAAGCGGTCGGTATCTCTACTGTGGAGCCCTATGCTAGGTTCGTCTAAAATATAAAGGCTTCCTACTAAACTACTGCCTAATGAAGTAGCCAAGTTGATGCGCTGACTTTCACCCCCGGATAGTGTATTGCTTAATCTGTTAAGGGTGAGATAACCCAATCCTACATCAAGAAGAAACTGAATGCGACTATTAATTTCTGTAAGAATACGTTTGGCTATTTGAGTTTCTTGTTCTTGAAGGGTTAACTGTTTAAAAAACTGTTGTAATTCAGTAATAGGTAGATTGACTAAATCGGTGATACTTTTCTTACCCACTTTAACATAGCTTGCTTCAGGTTTCAGGCGAGTGCCTTCACAAACCGGACAGATGGTTTTTCCGCGATAACGGGAAAGCATTACCCTATATTGAATCTTGTACTGATTCTCTTTTACCATTTCAAAGAAATCGTTGATTCCCTTAAAATATTGATTGCCGGTCCAGAGTAATTTTTTCTGTACTTTAGTTAGTTCGTGATAAGGAGTAAAAATGGGAAAATCAAACTTATCTGCATTTTGGATGAGTCTGTCTTTCCATTTGCTCATAACCTCTCCACGCCAACACATAATGGCACCATCATAAACAGATAGCGATCTGTCTGGTATCACTAAGTGTTCATCAATTCCGATTATACTACCAAAACCTTCACATTCAGGGCAGGCTCCGGCAGGTGAATTAAAAGAAAACATCTGATCGGAGGGCTCTTCAAAAGTCATCCCATCTGCAGTAAATAAATTACTGAAGTGATGCTTTTGTGAGCTTCCATCTTCTAGATAAAAGCGTAATATGCATGCTCCATGCCCTTCGTACATTGCTGTTTCAGCAGAATCAGTTAGTCGACTAATGGAGTCCTTTGTGTCATCTGTAACCAATCGATCGATAAGAAGAAAGACTTGATCTTTTTCTTGAGGTTCGTATTCATCAATGCGTATGATTTCTTCATTAACCTCAACCCGATTAAAGCCTTGTTTTAAATCAATGTTTATTTGATCTTTTAATGTTCTCCCTTCCTCTACTATTATCGGCGCCAAAAGCGTGTATCTTGTTCCTTTAGGGTAGGAAAGCATACATTGTATGATGTCTTCTACGGAGTGTTTCTTAACTTCTTCTCCACTGATGGGGCTATAGGTTCGCCCTATACGTGCAAAAAGTAGTCTTAAATATTCATAAATCTCAGTCGAGGTACCCACGGTAGAGCGCGGATTTCTGGTTATGACTTTTTGTTCTATGGCAATTGCCGGAGGAATGCCTTTAATGAAATCAGTTTCCGGCTTACTTATTCTTCCCAGAAACTGGCGGGCATAGCTGGAAAGACTTTCCACATATCTGCGTTGTCCTTCTGCATAAAGTGTATCAAAAGCTAAAGAAGATTTTCCTGAGCCCGAAAGCCCTGTAATAACAATAAGCTGATTCCTTGGAATTTTAAGCTCAATGTTTTTTAAATTATTTACTCTAGCTCCTTTTATATGTATATATTGATTTGTCATCCTTTGTTTTTTTCAATCTACAAAGTTAGTGAATTATCTTATGTTACAATTACTTACTATTCTCTTTTAGTTGTCAATTAATGAAAACATTCA
>CAZFXK010000029.1:0-23596 GCA_964522975.1 uncultured Bacteroides sp.
CTGCAAGTATATATGGAATAGAACCCATAGCTTCGGCCCTTTCGTTGGGTTTATTGGCAGTCGTAACTATCTTAAAAGCAGTAACCGCTAAGGCTATAAAAATAAATAATGCACCTATAGGGCGTAGCACATCATTGGCCACATTAACTATTTTGTCAGACATAGCACTAGCATCTACCTCTGCTATTCCTGCCAGTACTGGATTAGTAGTAAAAAAAACTATCATCATTGCATATAAGGCAATAGCCTTGTTTCTGATTTTTTTAACCATTTTAAAATCCTCCTTTAAATCCTTTTTTAATTTGCCAACCAGTTACCCAGATTTATAAACCACTCCGTAAGTTGTGGAATAATTGTAAATAACATCATCCCTATTCCAACAAACAAAAAAGCCACAAAAGCGTTTTTAGCTGCTTGAGCACCTGTCAACAATATTCCTATAAAACTTAATGCGATTAAAAGTAACATTATTTTGGCCAGCAATTTAATAATTGGTGACATAGCACCTAATACATAGCCTTCTGCTTCTGTTACTTTTGCACTTAGGGCATCTACCGAAACGGGCTGTATTCCTTCAAACGAAGATTTATTTTGTACCGTTGATGCTTCTGGTGCATGTGAAATCTCACTTGCAAATGTTAAAACTGGAAAACAACAACAAAACAATAATGTAAAAACTATTATTTTACGCATATTTTCACCCCCTTAATTGCGTTCAAATACAACAAAAGGATATAGATCAACGTTTTCTATATTTGCAACCAAAGCAATATAGGCATACACTAGTATTTTTTCTTCCCGATGGAGAAGTTGAAGGTTGTTAAGAATTAAGATTATTTCACCAAGTCTATTTTCTTCATTTTCGGATGATACGTTACGAAGAAATAGCCCATCAGAAGTATTTTGTCCTCCATCTCCATCTGTAAAAAAGAATTGATTAATTTGTAGCGTACTAGAAAAATAAACACTACCCATTTCCAATTGATCACCGACTAGCATTGTTACACTGCATTTTCCCTGGTTTAAAAACTCTTGCAATTGCTGTTTAGTTTTCTTTTCCATCTGCTTCCAACTCCTTTATATTTCGGTACAAAGTTGACCTTGAAATACCAAAGGTTTCACAAATTTCCTTAGTACCATATTCTTTGTTTTTGCACATTTCTTTCACCCCTTAAAATCCACTTATAAACTTTACCGAATAAAAAAAAGAATGCAAAAGCACTCCTAAAAATGATTCGTTAAATCCTAAACACAGTAATCGTACTATTTGTTATCTTTCCACTTTCATTAGTGGCTTGTACATGGATTGTGTTTGCACCTTGGATTAAATTTCACTTATAAAATAATAAAAGCCCCCATTTAGGGGCTTAGAAAATTAATTAAAGGGAAGTTTCCATATATGAAAATACACGCATATCTGTTTTTTTGTTGATGGCTTCTTTAAAAGTTCTGGTCTTTTTATAGCTTTGTTTATGTGCAGGTACCGTTACCTCAACAACATAAAAATCTGGATATTCTTCTTTTACAATTCCTTTTCGGCGAACAATATCTTTTTCAAATTTAACTTCATAACATATTTTGTTTCCTATTGCAACTTTCATAAACTTCACCCTTTGATTTTTCTATAACTCATAAATTAGTTTACATTTTAAGACTTTGATTATAAGACGAGTTTTGAAACAACTTTTTTGTAATATTTCACTTATTTTTTACTTTGTTAAATTTGTATCATAAACATTCGTTTTTGTGACAAATTTATATTACTTTGATAGTTTTTCCAGTCTTGTTATTCTTTTAACCAATAAATTAGTATCGGCGTTAGTATGTTCTATTTTATTAATAAGTGTATCCATCGAATTTGCTAAAAAGTTTAAGTTTGTATTAGTTGATGTAATAAACTTATCTAATTTATCATCAGTAACTTTTTGTCCATCTGTGATAGCACTTATTTTCTCTAACAACTCGAACTCCATTTTAGCTTGATTTTGTCTAAGTTCGGTTTGTCCTTGTTTCAATTCGCCCAGCTGTTCTAATATTAATTTTTGAAATTCATCATTACCCATTATTTATGTCCTCCAAACATTCTCATATTTTTATTATATCATCTAAATAAAAATATTTGCTGGGGTGTTTTCTAAATCTATACCTACCTTTTATTAAATTCAAATTCCATCTTATTACCTTGCTTATTATATTTTAAATAAGCATCAAAACTATTACCCTTTTTAGATTTAAAGCCTTTTATAAGCCCAGTTTTACCCTCGGTCACAAGTTTTTTGGCTTGTGCTTCGGATATTTTTTTACCTGCTACTACTTTCCATACTACGAATTTACAACCTTCTTTATAACCACTGCAACCATAACCTTTTCTATTTTCTACTATAGGTTTACCACAAAGGGGGCAATTTCCTATACTTTTACGCTCTTGTTTAAATTCCTTTTTCACTTCCATAGTTCTAACTTCATTCACTATGTCCATAGTGAATTGTGAAATGCTATCCATAAACTCCTTATCGGAATAATTACCCTTTTCAATTTCTAACAAATTAAATTCCCATTCCGCTGTTGTTTCAGGATTCTTTAGTTTTTCTGACACTATACTAATTAAATATTTGCCTTTTTCAGTTGGTACTAGAACCTTCTTTTTACGTTCTACATAAGCAATTTTAATTAATCGCTCTATTATACTAGCCCTTGTAGCAGGAGTACCTAAACCTTTTTCTATTATAGCTTCCTTTAATTCG
Source organism: uncultured Bacteroides sp. (assembly GCA_964522975.1). GTDB lineage: Bacteria > Bacteroidota > Bacteroidia > Bacteroidales > Bacteroidaceae > Bacteroides_E. The sequence continues at coordinate 2,745 of CAZFXK010000029.1, forward strand.
TTATTTTCTATCCTTCTGCCTATATTCTCCATAGTGCTTAATAAATCACCTTCTGTAAGGCGTTTAGGGGGCGTTGTTTCTTTTTCCAATAGGTTTATATCCTGCAAAAACACTTCTTCCCCTTCTAGGAGGTTTGGGAGGTTGTATTCTTCTTTTTCCTTTTCTTTTATAATTCTTTTCCAACCTTCTATTAAAACCACGCTGCCCTTTGACTTAAAAGTTTCATTTTGGCAGGATGTTACTATTTCTACTTTTTTAGAAGTATAAGCAGGGAAAAATATTGCTAAAGTTCGCCTAGCTACCATTAAATAAACTTCTTTTTCAACATTAGATAGTGAATTAAAATCTGGTTTATTATCGGTAATAATTATTGCTGTATGATCTGTTATTTTATTATCATCTACATATCTTTTAGTCTTTATATCCCTTACTGCTTCACTTAGATATTCGGCCAATTCAGTTTTTTCAAGTGCTTTAAGTCTATCTGGCATAGTATCAGCTATGGCAAAAGATATATGTCTGCAATCGGTTCTAGGGTAGGTTATTAACTTGCTTTCATATAATTTTTGAGCTACTTCTAATGCTTGATTAGCGGTAAGCCCTAACATTTTATTAGCATCTTTCTGTAGATCATTAAGGTTATATAACATAGGCGGATTTTCTTGTGCTTCTTTTTCTTCTATTTTTTCTATTCTACCTTTAGGATTTTCGGAAAACATTTTTAAAACTGCTTCTGCTTCTTCTTTATCAGAAAACCTATCTAAATTATTTTTAAACCATTTAGCTTTATATCCAAAATCTGCTTCTAGTTCAAAATATGGGATAGCTTTAAAGTTTTCTATTTCTAGTTCTCTATTAACTAGAATAGCTAGTGTAGGAGTTTGTACCCTACCTACACTTAGTTTAGTAAAGTGCTTTGTTGTATATGCCCTGGTAGCATTAAGACCCACTAGCCAATCTGCTTGACTTCTTGCTATAGCAGCTTTGCTTAAATTTTCTACCTCTGAACTATCTTTAAGATTGCTAAATGCCTGCCTGACTGCTGTATCTGTAGTCTCTGATAACCATAGACGCTGATGGGGCTTCCTACAATTTGTAAATTGCATAATGTATCTAAATATGAGTTCCCCTTCCCTACCAGCGTCACAGGCATTTATTATATTTGTTACATCATTCCTTTGTAATAAATGTTTAAGTATATTTAATTGCTTAGTGGTTGATTCCTTGGGCTTTAACATAAATTCTAAAGGCTTTATAGGTAAATCTTCTATATTCCACTTTTCATATTTTTTATTATAATCTTGTGGCATGGCCAATTCGATTAGGTGTCCTACTGCCCAACTAATTATTTTACTATCACCTTCCAAATATCCATTTTTAAACTTTAAATCATCTTCTAAAATCATAGAAATGTCCATAGCTACACTTGGCTTTTCGGTAATTATTAATGTTTTTGTCATAATCAAAACCTCCTTATATAGAAAAAACCGCATTAAAAAGCGGTGTAAATTATAATAATTTATTAATTTATTAGGGTACATTTATAAAATAAAAATAAAGCTAAATAGTACTATATAACATGGCCACTTACCCAATTAAATACAGCTACCGTACAGCTACCTGAAAAATATTTGCTGATAACAAATCGCTTAAAATGCCACACTATAGGTAATCTTATAATGATGGTACATATCGCCTAATGCCATAACATAGGCGATAATAAGCATATCGTTTAATTTGGGATCAGAAGGTCGCAGGTTCAAATCCTGTCGCCCCGACCATTAAATAACCTCGTAATGGCGGGGTTTTTTAGAAAAAACATAGCCTTTTAATTATTGTAGTTTAATAGAAATACAGCTACCGTACAGCTACCTAAATATTTTTCGGAAAAATAATACTCAACTTTAAGTTGGGTATTTTCTTTTGGGTAGTAATAGGCTAACCGTTTCAGCAACTTTTTCTGTACTATCAGGCAATAAATGCGAGTAAGTATTTAAGGTAGTAGTTACGTTCTGATGGCCAAGCATTTTTGATACTGTTGTTATATCCATGCCTGATTGAAGGGCAAATGTAGCGAATGTGTGCCGCAGTTCGTGTAAATTACTATCTATCCCTACCTTTTTACAGTATTTTTTATACCGCCTGGTAATGTGATCTGGATTATATCTTTCCCCATTATCCTTACAGTATATAAAATCTTGGTTGTTATATAAACTCCCTGCTTGTAATATTTGCTTATTTTGCTCTATCTGGTGTTTTTTTAAGATGCTGCTTAGTTCGGTGGAAATACTAAAACTTCGGATACTGCTTTGTGTTTTTGGGGTATCTACTACCCATTTACCGTGTTCATTTTTTGTTACGGCACCCCTAATACTAACAGTTCTTTTTTTTAGATTTATATCCCGCCATTTCAGGGCTAAAAGTTCTCCCCGTCTAATGCCCGTAGAAAGCAATGTAAAATATATTACATAATGTATAGGGTTCTCTATTACTGCAAATACCTTTTCTACTTCCTGTTTATTTAAAGCCCTAATTTGCCCCGTAACACTACGGGGCAAAGATATGTGTAAAGCAGGATTAGAAAAGATATAGCCTTCTAATAACGCCTGTTTAAGGGCTTGGCGTAGGATGGTTATTGAGTACTGTATTGTTCGGGGAGACACCTTTAAGGAAAGTTCATTAACGGCTTTTTGAATTTGGTTTGTAGTTAGATTTTTTAGTTGTGTATTGCCCAGTAGGGGATTTATATATAACTCTATAGTGTTCTGATACGATAAAAAGGTACGGGGCTTTACAGCGTTTTGTTTGTAATCTATAAGCCAAGTATCTAGCCATTCTGCTATTGTTATATTTTCTAAGCTTTTTAAAGTTAACTGGCCTTTTTGCTGTAGATGTAAAGCTTTAACAAGTTTTTCCTGCACTTCTTTTTTAGTTTTACCATAATAATATTTTCTCTTTTGCTTACCATTTGTATCAAAACCAATCGTTAAAGCCCCTACCCACTTACCGTCTTTCCTACGGTATATACTGCCCTCAGCGTTACTGCGTTTACTCATTTTCCTACCCCCTAAATAGTTTCTACTTGCGATTGTTCTTCTATCCATTTTAATAGAATTTCTTTGTGGACCCTAATACCTCTGTTAATTCTAAAGCAAGGGAAATTATCTCCGCGGCAGAGTTCATAGATAATGCTTTTATCTACTCTTAATAATTCAGCGATTTCTTCTACCTTTAAAATATCAGGTGCATTTTCCCAATTCAATGCAGTTGTATTAATCATTAAAAATACACTCCTTTCATCTTTTTACTTAAAAAGGTTGTTTAAAAATATGAAAAACAATGGCTGTCCTAGTTGGGGTAAAAATATCCACAAAAAAAGGGCTGCATAGCCCCTTGGAATTTTAAATACAATTTCTATAGCTTAATATTTTTTTTACCATATACGGGTCAAACTGCGTACCCGAGTGTATTTGTATCTCACCCCATGCTTCATCGGGCCGTAATGCTTTTTTTCTGTAAGGTCGAGAGTTAGTCATAGCATCATACGCATCTGCGATGGCAATTATTCTAGCGTTTAGAGGTATGCTCTCTCCCTTTAATTTATCTGGATAGCCGTTACCATTATAGAATTCGTGATGGTATTTTACGCCATTTATAATGTTTGTGGAATAATTTTTGCTTATTAGCTCTGCCCCGTAGATGGAATGTTTTTTGAGAAGTAGTATTTCATATCTATTCAGGGTGGTAGTTTTATTTAATATTCTTTCAGGCACTAAAGTTTTGCCTATGTCGTGTAACAATGCAGTAATCATTAATTCTTCATTTTCTTTTTCTGTTAACTTCACCTTCTTCCCAATTGAAATTGATAAACTGGCAACCCTTCTGCTATGGAGAAATGTTTTGTAGTCGTGTTGTTTTAATAACTGTAAATATTTTCCTATCTCATGCAAGTAATCACCCCTTTAAATATTTGTATAAAAAAATCCCCGACCAATTAGTCAGGGATTATATAAAATATTATATGTAATTTAATAAAATTTATTTTTTAAGCATCTCTATTTCTTCCCTTTGGCCTTCCGTTCTTTTATCTAACCTTCTAATATCTTCCCATACACCTTTGACATCACGTTTAATTGATGTTACGTCTTGCTGTAATTTCTTTTGTCCTTTCTCCAAGGTATCTAATCTAGAATCCATAACATCGAACCTAGAGTCCATGCTGTCAAGTCTAGAATCCATAACATCGAACCTAGAGTCCATGCTGTCAAGTCTAGAATCCATAACATCGAACCTAGAGTCCATACTGTCAAGTCTAGAATCCATAGAGTCTATTTTACCATTAAGCTTTTCAAATTGTTCCAGCACTATTTCTTGAAATTTCTTATTAGTCATTTTATCCCCCCGAAAACACTTTTCATTATTATATCATTATTCAACTAAAAAAAGGCTCCAGATATTTTTTGTATCTGAAGCCTAGCTCTTAAAAATCTACCAACTCATAGTTCTAATATATAACCTTTGATGGATATTGCCTTTTACACTATAAGGAATAGCTATATGTTTTTGAGTACTTCCTTTTTGGCCAATTACTTTCACATAATATCTACCATCAGCTGGCCAACGGTTAGTATCGTAAACTTTTTCCCCTACTAAGTAATCTTGTCTGAAATCAGCTTTACTAGAATTATAGGGCATATTAAGGGTTTCTATACTCTCTGCAGCTGCCCGTCCTGATTTAGTCAATGCTTCATCAAGATATACTAACTCAGCTTTCATACTATCAATAGTATATTTTTCATTAGGCTTATTCTTGCGGTGTGCATATGCCATGACTCGCATATAGCGACCACGTTCGCCTACTTCTGGAAGGATACTGCCTGTTATTTCCCATCCTTCTAGTATATTAAAACTTACTTCAGCAGGAAGTGAGGCTAGACCCTTATCATCTTCTACTATAAGTCTTAATTTCCATACTCCATGTTCCCCATCTTGAGGATATATGGGATATTTTAAAAAGCTCTCTTTTGGTACCGTAAATGAACCACCTAACTCTTGAGTATGTGTTGCTGACCAGTTAGTATCTCCTGGCTTCATGTATTGCCAATAAGCTTTAGTAATTATATCTCCATCTGGATCATAAGAAGATGTTCCATCAGCTATAAACCATTCATCGGTAAATATCTCAGCAGGTAATTTAATAACTGCTACTGGCGGATGATTTAATAAAACAGTTACAGGCTTAGTTATACTTCCAGTAGCACCTTCAATATCCTTAACCGTTAATTTAACATTAAAAGTCCCTTCCATATTCCATATATAAGGGAAAGGTGCTGAACTTGTACGTATAATAGTTTCCGTTTCACCTAAGCCTTTTTCAATCTCCCATTTCCATTCGATGATTTCATCTTCCCCGTCTAGGTCATAACTACTATCTATAACCATAGAACGGTTGCCTACTGAAGCAGGGTTTGGATCAACTGTAAAATTAGCTATAGGTGGACGATTAACAACATTAAAAGTTTTGGTATCAGTCCAATCTGACCAAGCTTCAAATACATCTTGCACCCGTAAACGAATTTGATAAGTTCCTGCATTAGCATAGACAGTAGGTGGAATATTATCATTAGTTAGATGTTTTTCCCATGTACCATCTGGCTTTTTATACTGCCATTCCCATGCTCTTATCCCTTTTTGGTTGAATGGGTCTGTTGTAGCTTTAGTTATTACGCTATATAAATCTGGATCATAACTATTATCTGTAATGTCTAAAGGAGCATTTTTATGAATACTACTACTATTAATAGTGAAATTAGCTATAGGTTTATGATGTGCTATAACAGTTATATAAGCATCTTGGTTAGACCATTTTTTGCCTGCTTTTTCATCTTCTAAATAATCCGAAGTAGTAACAGGGTAATCTCTAGCCCTACAATGCACTAAATAAGTTCCGGCTTGGTCGAAAACAATGTCAAATTGGTTTTGATTATTGCTATCTAGCAAAACGGTTTGCTTAGTATTATGTAATGTAGATATTCCTGCTTTATTTACTAACTGTAAACTACTACCTAGATTTTCATTGTCATGCTTAAAAGACCATTCCATTATATCAGCAGGGTCTTTTTCCATGTCATTATAGTTAGCTTTAAGTTCTGCTTCTTGCCCTACTAAAACAATATTATCTGCTCCCCTATCTTCATTTACAGCTTCGATAATTTTTTTGGCCAGATTACTTAAAGGACTAGACATATTACTAGCCGTCTGTATCCACCAACCTCCATCTGGATTAGCACTTATTAATTCTTCCGCTTGGGTTTTAATCTTACCTGCTGCAGGAGATATTACAGCTAATCTTAAATTATTAGCTTGTAAAAGTGATTTAATGCTATCCTTTTGGGCTGCAAAATCCGTAAAGCTATCTCCATCTATTACAGATGTTACAACATTAAACTTATCCGCATCCCAAGTGTGATTTTCGATAGCTTGTTTTAAATATTGTAAGCCCTGAAGCTGGCTATAACCAATTAAGACTGTATCTTTCCCCATACTACTTTGCATTAACAGGAATTCTTCATCATGGCCTAGCCATTTATAAGGAAAAGTATGTGCAATTTGTCCATTGTTTGGATTAACTAAATAAGTTATTGAACCATCACCTTCCCAAGTATTAGTCAATACAATATATCCCATAAAGCGTTTAGCTGTACCCACATATAATTCATGTAAATAACCACCTATTCCACCTAAATTTTGTTTTCGGTCACGGGGAACATGAACGGCTTCATTAGTTTCTAACTGCCAGACTAAATTTCCTTGATTGTCAAAATACTTATTAATATATTTATCTTCATTAAAAGATCTATCAATAAAAGAATAATCATCATAAAAAGCGAAATAGGGTAAATGCTCCATATAGTGCATTGTTCCACCTTGCCATTCAGTCCTTCTAGAACCTGCAGTCAATTTAATATTTAGTGGTACTTTATAATAAGAACCCCAAAAATATTCCTCAATTATAATATTTGGATTGTTTAAAGAGATTGTAAAATCTTCTGGGGAACCAGCATATGAACTTGTTTGGCTATATTTTATTGATAAATAATAATCATTACCTAAAGGATAAAGCTTTAGGGTATTATTACCTTTTCTTTCGGTATGATCCCAATCAACTTCATCAATTTTAGTTAATGCAAAATCATCTTTGATAACATAACTTCTTACATTAAAATTATAACGGCTATCGGAAGATGTAGTTTCGTAAGATGTAATTACCCCAATTACTTTCTCCCCTAGCTTTTGTATTTCCAAGCGAGAATGTCCCAAATCTGAGTGAGCGGCATTAGTTCTATTACCAAATACTCCTTCAACTTCGGCATTAGAAACAATCATACCAGTTTCATTGTTTATTAAAAAAAAATACAAATAATCCTTACTATCAATAAGATTTGTATAAACAACCACAGTCTGGTTACCACCCCAAGGTGCAATCATCATAGGCCTGTCAAAGTTTTTGCCCCGATTACTTTGGGGCACTTCTTGACTTGCTACTATTTGTCCAGATGTATTTAATACCTTAAATAATCCTTTTTCGGCATTTATGGTAAATTTTCTGTTTTTAGTTGTGCCATTAAGTGTAGCTACACTTGAAGTAGGAGATGTAGCACCTATATATTCATATGAACGACTATATGGAAATTGTAGTTTTTGTGGTGCAGCTGTTAAAAAACCATCCCGCATTTCACCAGTATGAATATTAATATGTTTTGCAGTTAATTGCCAATAACGGCTTGCGGAAATATAAGGGCCATAATATATATTTCGCCAAGAAGGATCTACAGTTGTACCCATTGATTTAAAATACGGACCACTATAGGCCCAATGGTCGTTTTCATAAGGCGAACCTACATCAAGGATTAAAGTAGGTGTACCACTCTTTACCCTTTCCACCTCAACCTCCGGCTCTATAAACCCACTTTCCAATTCATTTATAAATGCTGGTTGTCCTGATTCAAGGCTATTGTATTTAGCATCAGAAACGGTATAATCGGCCGCAAATAGTATATCTACAGGAGTTTTTTTCTTGATGTCAAAGGCAACGGTGGGAGCTAAGTTTATTACCATTATCTGCTTTTCTTCTAGGGCTTTATCTTCTGTATCAGCGGTTAAGCCTTCAATAATTTCACCCCATGCTTCATATCTTTCTTTAACTTTTAACTCTAATTGATATCTGCCTGTCTTTTTGAACCTAATTACAGGTCTGGGATCATTATTAGATGCCTGAATTATTTCAGCAGACTTACCTTTATCACCAGGATGTATTATTTCATCACCAGAACCTTTGGCATTTCCATCATTATTAGTATCATAATATAGTGTCCAAGTACGTTCATAGATTTCGTCACCCAGAGAACCATCGGGATTATCTGGTGTACTTAGGTCACGAACAGTAATTTCATAACCTTCATATGAATTACGAATCCCTTCTTCAGCTAGCCAGAAATCAGCTATAGGTGGGTTATCTGGAAGTACTTGAATTATCTTTTCTGTAATCTCGGATTCATTATCATTAGTATCCTTTACTTTAAGTGTAATCCTCCAATTACCCGTCTTATTCAAGACATTATTAGTTAATTCTTTTTCCCCATCCGTCCCTTTTCCTAAGGGATAACGACCTATATATTCATAAGCTAGAGTATTATTAGGATTATAGAATTTCCATTCCATCTCATCCCATTTAATATCTCTATCCATAGCGGCGGTACTCTCATCACCGTCTATATGGATCTCTCGCCCCATAATAATGTGGTCGGTAGAAGTAGTGATAACAGCAGCAGGTATTGCAGGTCCAACTACTACACTTTTAGTGCAGGAATCAGAATCTCCATCTTGGTCTTCTACCCGTAGCCTAACCTTATATGTTCCGACTTCATTCCATGTAGCTTCAGGATTCTGCTCATAAGAACTACCTATTTCTTCAAATGTCCATTCCCAGCTTACTATTTCCTCACCGTACCGGTTACCTTCATGAGTGGAACTGTCATAAAAGTGTACTTGCTCCCCTTCTATCGGGGAAGAGTTACTTATGTCAAAATCCGCTTTCGGTTTGTAATTAGGTGGTGGTGGAACCGGCTCTGGTATGACAGTTACATTAGATGTGCCCTCCATCCCTTTATATTTTGCTGTGAGTAGAACCTGCCCTTCCTTTACACCCCATAACTCACCTTTAGTAGTGGTAGATAATCTAGCTATATTGCTATTAGATATACTCCATTCAGCCCCATTGGTTACCTCAGGAGTACTGCCATCTGCTTTATGGTGATATGCCTTAAAACGATTATAGTCACCTTCGAAAAGGGTATATCTTGAAGGTACTACGGTCAGATATTCTTTATTGCTAGGTGGTGGAGTTTCATCAGCTGGAATAAATACCGCTCGGATAGTTTTATTCTGATTGACATTAACAAATGAATTAGGTGCAACTGAAAATGTAGTATTACCTGCAGTTACATCCACCCATTTAGAAAACTTCCAACCATCCGCAGGAACAGCATTAACCGCTACACTACCAGACATATTTCTATGAACTGTACCCGGTGCTTTACTTCCTGCAGGAGTAGTACTACCTTGACCTTCTATCTGCACGGTAAGGCTATGTCCTGTTCCTTCTATTTGCCATTCGATAAGAGTAGGAATGTAGAATTTACGGCCATTAGTCATTTTAGCTTGCCAAGGTTCACTAATATCTAGTCCCCATCGTGCAGGACTACCGTGCATAGCGGCAGTTTTTAAGTCGATAGTAACAGTCATTTGCACTTGCCTATTCCCTTTGTAAACCGCTCGAACATTAGTCATATTAGTTACACGATACTTATCAATATGACCTTCATAAATATCGTATATTTGCCAATCTTTACGATAAGTAGTGTTATAAATGTTTTGGTCACCAGTATAAAAACTAGCCCCTTTTACTCCTACCACCTTATCACTAGCAGGACCATCATAAGTTACCGTATAAGTAACTGTTACCGTATCACCTGGCTTTTTAACCCCATACCCAGGAATACTCTGCCATGTTACCCCATCTGAATGAAGCCATACATTAAATTCGCCAACGTCAATCTGATTCTGACTTACATTAGCTGCATAAATAGGTGGAGCATTAATAAAAAGTAGGCTGAAAAATATTAAAATTACTCCTAGAATTCCAGCTTTTTTCTTCACATTACCTTTCCTCCTTATTTGCATATTTTTTAAGCCCTCCTTTATTTAATTGTTAGGATTTTACTCCATAAAAAAAGGCTAACCCCCAAGTCCGTTTGAACGGACGAACGGGTCAGCCTCTTTTGTTGGCACACTATTCATAAAAGTTAAGATATGTTAAACTCAAACAAGAGTTGCCGTTTGGCGGGTAGTCACTTCCCATTAGAGGGGAGGTGATACTATGATAAATTGGTTAGAGGTTTTCACCTTTTGCCTTGTAATCATAGGAGTTATCGCCTTATGTTTTTCATAAGAAATAACTAACCCGCCTTATTTGAGTAAGGCGGGTTAACCGTTTTCGGACTAGCCGCCAATCCAAAAGCGGCAACTCCTTTTATAATTATATGCTAACATTAGGCTATTAATTAGTCAATCCTTGCAAAAATCCTGCCCCTGCATTTAGCAAGGGCTTAGTAGAGAATATTTACTTAAAGGGATTAGGAATAATATAGGCTTCATGTCCATCTTTTGTAATATCTTTTAAAATAAGTTGATCTGCATTTAATAAACTTTCACAACTTTTATATCTAAAATACAAGCTATAAGTTCCATCAGGGTTAGGTAAGTTATTATAACCTACTGAACCACTACCCCAACCGATAGGATCATGCTCTTTGCCTGCCATATCATTTTCAATTACCAATATATTTTTAACCCCTGTCTGAGTAAGCTTAAAAAGATCTTCATCATAATACTTAACTTTTTCAAACATTAGAATGGTAGTATCAGTTAATTCCACGGGAAATGAAGTAGCTGAATATAAGCTTACATCTACTTCCCTGCCTGTATGAGTAGTATATTTCACCACTTCACTAGCTGGCTTTTTAACTTCTGGAATTTCCTTCTCCAACTCCTGCTTTTCTTTATCAGTTACTTGCTTGGTATATATAGCTACCGCTTTCTTATCAGCTATCCAATCAACCTCAGCCCCAAAAGCTTCCGCTGCATAACGAATAGGTATGCAAGTCCTATTTCCGGTAATAACTGCAGTAGTATCCATAGACATCTTTTTATTATTTACCGTATACTCTTTAGAACCTATTACAAATTCAACTCTTACATCATCTTTACTAATAACCGCTTGCTGTAGGGAGTCATTCCAGCTAACCTCACACCCCATAGCCTCCATAGGAGCTCGTAGCGGTACTTGAGTACGATTAGCTTTGTCTATGTAGGGCTTCTGGTCTATAAATTCTACTACCTTTCCATCAACTACCACCTGAATATCACTCGCCATAACTGGCATAGCAATAAACATTAGACCTAAGAGTGTTAATAAAAACAAATACTTAAATCTTTTCATTTCCATTCCCCCTTTGAATTATTTATTATCGAAGCGTCTAATAACTTCACTAAAATCATACGCAGGAAGTGCACGTTTTTTAGACTTCATATCATCCCATATTTGACAACCTTCCAATACACTCATATTACCTTGTTTATAGTAAAGATATAAAATTGCATCTGTACTTATATAAGGTGGATAACCCGATGTAATATGGGGCAGAATATCTCTTAGATTATTACTTGCTAAAGTACCATTATGTAATTTTGCTAAAACTATTGCAGCTGCTTCCCCTTTTCCTATTTGTTTTATTTGATTAGGATTTATTAAGTTAATATATTCAGTTGCCGCAGGACTAGATATGGGTATATCTTCTATTTGGATAATATTTTTACTAACTTCAATGTCTAAGTCATTAATAACAAAGGAATATCGGGTAAATTTTCGCATTTTGCTTAATTCGTCATATACTATCTGAGGAATGATTAATTGATTAGGAAAAAGGGTATTTAAAATATCAAATCTTTTAATCCATAAAAACGATGATAAACAATCAGTATCAAATATTATTGGTGTTTGTATCTCCATAATCTTCCCCATCTCCAAATAATATTTCCCCATATCCCCCATCAATTAATAATTCTTCGTATTTGCCATAAGTTATTTTATTTTTTTCTAATAATTCCTCTGCTAATTCTGCATAATTAGAATATACAATAGTTCCTTCATCAAGTGTGTTTTTATATAATTTCGGATTATAGCCTAATTTAATAGCATTGCGAATAACACCAGTTCTCATTTGTTCCGCTTCATTATCATTAATAACTCCCATTTTAGTTAATCTTAATAACATTAATGTATGGCTGACATTGAAATAGTTTTCTAAATAAATAACATCTCGCATATTAGGCTTTCTTGATATATCTTGTAATCTTAAATTTAGATAATAGCGTAAGGCATCGTCTGGTAATAAAAAGTATGAAGCAAAGCTATTAGCTTCTAATTCTACCTCGTAATCATCATCGTACTTATTTATCGTGCAAAGCCTGCCAGTCATACCTTGATTATATTTAAGGTGATAATATTCGTGGGCAGCTGTAAAATATTGATGTCCTAGACTACGGGCAGAATTAATTACAATTAAACCACTATCCCCTTTACGCATAAAAAGACCAGATATATTACCCGTAAAAGGTGTGCTTATAAGTGCTATGTTTTCCCTGTCTTTTAATATTTTAAAAATATCAATACTATCTAAATAACCTATACCTAGTTCATTTCTAGCTTCAATAGCTTTTATACGGGCTCTTTCTTCATAGCTTGCCATATCTTTTCACCTTCTTATTTAAAATTTCTTAAAAATTCTAAGTTATTTAAAAAGTCCTTAGCCCATACAATAGTTTGTAAGTCCTCATCAGCAAGTTCTTCGGCTCGAAATGCTAATTGAATATCTGGTTCTTTAACTGCAATATCCGAAACAAAATAACTTAATTCATAACTATATAGATTAGCCAACTTTTCTAATAAGCTTAAGTTAATTTCCCTTTTACCATTTTCATAGTAAGATAATTGAACTTGGTTAATATCTAATATTTCTGCAACTTGCTCCTGAGTAAGTCCTGATTTTTTCCTAGCATCCTGAAGTTTTCTTCCTATATTAGCTAAATCTAATGTTGCCATAATATAACCCCCTAACTTAACTGTGTAGTTATATTATATCACGTCTGTTTGTTTATTATAACAATTGCAACAAACTATTTTAAAATATTTCACAAATAAAAGCCCTCCTTTATTTAATTATTAGAAAATAACTGCATAAAAAAGCCCCTGTTTTTTTAAACAGGAGCCCTTAGATACTATATTTAATTTGTGTCATGCTTTTTAAGTTCTTCTTCAAGAGTAATCTCTTGCCCAATTGAGGCACCTGTATCTATCTCCTTATGCAGGTTTTCCCCAGTAATATCGTTTAACATTTTCATCTAAAGAAAATTCCTTTTTCTTAATCACAATCTTTCCCTACCCCCCCTTACTGACGGCATATCAGATGCTATTTCACCTTTGTTTTACTCCAAAAAAAATCCTAGATTTTGTATCAATACTGATATTCGAATAGTTAGTAATATAAAAACAGGACATAACACACCCATTCCTGCCAAAATCATCATTCCCCCGCCGCCTTGATAGTCAATTAAATTAGCTATTGCATTTAAAATTGCCAACAACATCACTATCCAAACAATTATTGATAAAGGAATAAAAAACAACTTATTGCTATGTATAAAGTAATAATTATAAATATATATCAAGATACAACAAATTGCTGCTATAATATCAATAATATAGCGAAAAATATCCCCGTACTTGAAAAGTATTTCATCAAATAAATTAGAAAGGCTTTTTTTATGTTTGTTAAAAAGTGTTTTTATTTGTTGAGTATTATTAATGCTATTATCATTAGAATAGGTTCTAAAAGAACTTTTTTCTTCTTTATAGGATTCCTCATTAGTATTTCCTTTATGATTTATCTCGCTCACTTGCCCACCACCCTTGTATCAATTGTTATAACACTATTCATCATCCTTGTTTGTTTATTTTTGGTAATTACTCTGTTAATGATCTTTATAATGGTAATAATCGCCCATACAATTCTCAAAATTTTTGATTACAAAGGAAAAAATTATTTAGATAAAGTAAAATTAATACCTTCAACTGGTTCTACATTGCTTAAAGTAAGTAAATTAATTGGTGCGAAAAATATCATGAAGCAGGAAATATTAACTCTAATAGCAGATTTACCAGTTTATGAAATCCACCTCAGGAGCAACTATTCCAAAATCGGATTGATAACCACTAATGACATTGTTAATATAGCCAATCAACTTGAGGAAAATTATAGCAATACTATTTTTTATACGTTCACGACTATTAACCTTAAAAAAATATTAAATTCATCAAATGCTCAACATGCTATACTTTTAGATACACCTACAAAAATTAATCCCAATGAGGCAAAAAGAACAAAAAAACGCCCCTCTAATTACTACTTCTATATCTTAAAATTCTAAATCATTCCCTACCTCCACCGTCTCTGGTTTAACAGTTGAATGAACATACAAATCGGTATATTCACCTAATCCAGTAGTAAATCTTGCAAAAGGTGAAAGCCTTATAGGTACTTTTATTATTCCAGTACAAGCTACTGCATCTACATTTTCAGAATAGCTACCATATGTATAATAATAAGGTGGGTTGTTGACTACCTGAAAAAAGGACACCTCAACTTTCCCCTCTGCGACTGAACTAGGGTATGGCCTATAGTTTTCGTCAAGTCTTAGGTTATCTCTTAATACTGCGTCAAATTTAACCCTTGCATCAGTTTCCACTATAATTAACTTAGAATCTTCTGGATCTAAAAAAGCTTCCATATCTATTTGGGCACTAGCAGCTCTTAATGCTAAGTTCAGACTATGGCGGGAATGAACTTTAATAGCTTGCATTCTAGCTACATCTATTCCTAAAACTAAAAGTACTAGGAGGAGAATAATTAAAAATAAGGCTAATATAGATACATAGCCTTTTTCATTTTTCATATTAACTAATCCCTCCTACGGTTCAAAATATACTTCACTCATAGCTGAAGCTCTGCCTTTTAGATTAAGCTTTTCTTCTTCTATTAACCAACCTGCTAAAGCATCCATATAAAATAGCTTAAACTTAATAGGATAACAAATACCTACAGTAATTAATTCCCCACGCTGGAAACTTTGATTTTCAGCAGGACCCCATATTACAATATTTGCAGGATCAATATAAAAACTATTACTTCTTAGTATTCCTGACTCTGCTCCTTGACTAGTAAATCCTTTTAAATAATCTCCCCCTCTACTTGCAATCTCATTATCAAAAGAACCATTTCTAGCTGCCTCAATCGCCATGGATGAAGCAGTATAATTAATAGTCGAGAAATCATACATAATAAAGCCACTTTCAAAGGCAAAAGTAACAATCATTAATATAAGTGGTAATATAAATAATAATTCTATAAAGCCCATTCCCTTCTCATTTTTAAGATACTTAAATATAATTTCTCACTCCCTTCAAAATACTCATAAAAAAGGGCTAACGCCTAAAACGCCAGCCCCTTTGCTTGATTTAGGGAGTCCCGATTTGACTAACCCTATCTATCATATTAGAAAATATATCACTAATTACACTAGATAAGTCCATTACTGGAACAGCTATAACAAGTACGACTAGAAGTATTAATAATAATACCTCTATAAACCCCAAGCCCCTATTATTACTTAATATTTTAATAAACTTCATATTTAAAACCCCTTCTAAGGTTTTCTTTAAAGACTAGGAACTGAAATATTTGATAAAACAGCAGTTAATTCTGTATATTTGCCACTTACTGCAACTGCTAAAGCAACACCAGCTGCTGCTAAAACAAGTACTATTAAGATAATCCAAACTCCGTTTTCAAGAAACACATTCCCCTTTTCGTTACCCAAAATTCTTTTTGCTTTTTTAAGCATTTAACATTCCTCCTAAAAAGTATTTAATTTAGTTATGATATTTGAGTACATAGGCAAAACAAATAAAAGAATTAAACATAACATCATAATCCCCGAAATAATAACCATAGTTGCTGGCCGAGATTTTATTTTTCTTTTTACTTCATTTACCCTACTTTCATAAGTACGAGATGAAAAAGTGTCTAATATACTATCTACATCAGCCCCCGAAGCAATACCATACTGCAAAACTGATACGAAGTTTGATATAGGTAAATAATTGCACCTGTTTGCGAAGTTGTTTAAGGCTATTGACATAGGGTAAATACTCATCTCAATACCTAATCTACTCAGTTGTTTATGAAGTTCACCAGTAGTTGGCTCTCTAACAATTCCTAAAGCATTTTGTAAATCGCTAGCTTTAGAAAATACTTGTACCAAGGTAACCATACCAGGAAACTCCCGACTAAGTTCTTCTATCCTTTGCTTTTCTTTTTTGGCCAAATAATAATCTGGAATTATTTGCGAAAGTAGGGCAATTAATAATCCGAGAAAAGACCAAAAAACGCCCAACGATAACCACAAAAGAATAGTAAGCCCTATCCCCAAAATAAACCCACCTAAACGAATACCAGCGATTATATTAGGTGAGACATTTAAGTCTAGTATTTTTACATGTTCAGCATATTTAGTTGTCCAATTCGTTGGTGCCCTATTACCGATTGACAAAACTATATCCCTAGGATAAAGCCAAGCAAAAACAGCACCTGCTACTAATATAGTAGGGAGTAATGCGAAAATCATAATTCATTTATCACCTCCTGATTAGTAGCAAAACTCCATGCGTAATACATAATTAAAAGTAAAAGTATAATTATACCCTTACCTATCAAGCTAGTAGTAAGCACCTCCCTCACGTCTGGAACGAGCATTAATAAGATAGTAACTATAGGTAATGCTAAAAAGAATATTTTTAATTGAATGCTTTGCCCCCAAGCTTCATTTTTTAACTCATCTCTTAAAGTAATGCGTTCGGCAATTTTATTAGATACATCTTCTATAACTTGTGCCGTATCAGTACCATATCTTTCTGATAGAATAACGGCATTAACGAATATGTTAATATCTTTGTTATTTACCCTATCAGCAAGGTTTTGTATTGCTTTTAAGGGAGCAATATTAGCATTAAATTCAATAACAGTTAATCTTAATTCATCTGCTAAAGGTGGCTGAATACAATCTGCCGTTTCCTTTAAAGCAGCCATTATATCACCAGTATTTTCATAAAAACTTGCAATGAGCTGCAGGGCTACTTCAGCTTGACTTTCAATTACACGGTTACGCTCTTGCTCTTTTAGCTCTTCCCTTTTCCTAATAATAAGGAAAAATAAAATTGCTGAAATTATCCCTGCAATCGAATTTCTAAAAACTACATGGAATAAGAAAAAAAAGCCTGTAGCGATTAAAAAATGCAAAAGCTTTTTCTTTTCCTCCTTATATTCTTCTAAAAATATACGGATATCTTCCTGCCATCTGTAAATTAACCACCCTAGAATTAAACTAGAAGTAGCTACACCTGCTATAATAGGTTCAAACAATAATATCTACCTCCTCCTTAATGAAGGAATATTGGGAATATCATCCATTATATTATCTTCAATCCTGTCTATTAATTCAGATGATAGACTACCTACCTGCTGATGAATACCATCCCTTTTCCTAAATGTATAAATATCTTGAAAGACTGGCATTCCATCATTACTTTCTACTTGACATATATTTACGATGTGATGTGAACCATCAGGATATCTTTTTATAAAAACTAAAAGGTCTATAGTTTCAGCTATCATAGCTTTTAATTCTTCAGGTGCAACTATATCTGCTTGAGCCATAGCCCTTACCATCCTATTAATAGCTGCCATTTTATAATTAAAGTTAGTATGTACACTTGTGAATGCTCCTTCATGACCAGTACCAGCAGCCTGTAGAAATTCAAAGGCTTCTGCACCTAGCATTTCTCCTAAAATAATGCGGTCAGGTCGCATATGTAAAACAGCTAACATTAAATCATACATACTTGCTTTAGTAGATTTTTCTAGGGAAATACAATGAGGATGTTTTAATTTTAATTCCCTAGTTTCTTCTAAAGTAATAATCCTCTCATTTTTAGGAATAAAATCAGCTAACCAGCGAATAAAAGTACTTTTACCTGTTCGAGTACCACCACATACAACAATATTTAACTTTCCCCTAACTATTGTTTCAAAAAATGTAACCATTTCTTCATTTAAAAAATTGGCAGCTAGTAGTTCTTCGGTCGGAAATATATGCTGGGGAAACCTTCTAATAGTAATTGTTGGATGTTCTGATGCTGGTGAAAAAGTAATCGTAACTCTACTTCCATCTGGTAATCTAGCTGTAACTAAAGGCTCAGAAAAATTAATCCTTCTTCCACACCGTTGTACAATACGATAACTTAAATCTATTAATTCTTGTTCATTTTCATAAGCTAAATCAGTTTTAGTTATAATTCCTCTGCGGTCAATATAAATATCATTAGGGCTATTAATCATAATTTCCGATATAGTAGAATCTTTAAGCAGTTCATCTATTACCCCTAAACCAATTATTTCCGCAATTATATAATCTTCTTCAACTTCACATTTAACCACTTCTTGATTAATAATTTCTCGACGTATTAAGGTGGCCGTTTCGTTATATAAGTTTTCGTCCATAGAATTATTAAGTTTTAAAAAAACATTTCCATGTTTTTTTATTATCTCTTGCCTAATATTCTCAATAATTTCTTTTTCTACAGCACTCATCTAATCCACTCCCCCCAAATCACTATGGCGAGGCATAAGGTAAACCATTTGACTAGTTTTTAAAGCAAGTAATACATTTTTGCCGCCTTCTATATCAGTAACAAAAGAAATGTAATTATCAGTAGGACTACTAGATTGAGCTTGTTGTAGATTCTTTACATGCTTAGTTAAAGATGTTGAGCTAGATTTTGCAATTCGACCTACTGCTTCTTCTATAACAACTTCTCTATCTTGATAAATAGCTACTATAGTTACTAAATCATCTTCTTTTAAATAAGTTGGCCATACTGCTTGTTGTGTAGTTAAACTAATCATAGTTTGGTTAGGTTTAAACTCTCCTGGAGTAACTACTTCTGTTCCTGCCCCATGATTAATCTGACGGTCAATAATCTGTTGACCTTTAAATATGGGAGTACTGCTAATGTTACCTGCTACATCTTCAATTTGAGAATAAGTGCCTTTTATAGCATCCCTTTTCGCTATTTTAACTATTTGCAGTTGCTTAGCTTCTATTATTGTAGATTCAGCTATATCTTCTTTTGCTACTATTACAGGTACTGGACTAAACATCAGATGCAAAGTTAAATAAACTGCGAGTCCAGCTAAAATAGTTAAAAATATAGCTAACCATTTCCCTTTATTATTAGAAGTAAGTGACCTATAGCTCTTCCTTTTAAACACTTATATATATCCCTCCTTATAAAAATCCAAGTCCCCATATTATCCAAGTACTAATTACTAAAAATGGGCCAAAAGGTATTGGCTTATATTTTTTATCAATAGATAAATCAATTTCTTTTACTCTATACCCGTACCGTAAATAAACTTTGCGAAAATACGGAAAAAGTCTCTCATAAAACAAGCTTTTAAGTTGGCCAGAAACTAAATATCTAATTAATTCAAAGACAACAGCTGAAAAAGCAGCTAATGATAAAACGAGTATTACGCCAGGATAACCGAACCACATTCCAATACCAGCACTAAACTTAATATCACCTCCACCTAAAGCACCATTTGTAATCCAAGCTACAATAAAAAAACTAATAAAACCCAGGCTAGAACCTATAAGTGCATTAACATATGTTTTAGTTATAAGTGCGTAAATAAGCCCAGCCATAAATATTAAGAAGGTTATATAATCTTTTATCACTCCCCATTTAATGTCGGTATAAACTATATACAGCCCAGGTAATAAACACCCGAGAAAAATAGCAATATTAACTCCCATCCCTCCCTATCTCCTCGTAATTCTATATCTGATTACCCTTTTAGAATTAGTAAAACGATGTACAATATGTAGCTCCCCTGGTGGGCATTTAATTACTAACCAATTATTAGAATTAAGGCGATTCTTCTTAATTAGCTCCCTTTGCTTCCTAGTCGGATTTTTACCCCTTCCCATAACCTCACTCCTTCTTTATTTATTCTAAAAAATAGTAATCCCCCTAAAGGAAATAGACCTTTAGGGGGATTTATTAAGGAGGAGGAATTTGGAAAGTATGCACAAAAAAAGCCTAGTATTAAAACTAGACTTTAAATTTGTGGTAAAAATTATTTTATTGTGTATAATAATAAACAAGAGGTTTTCTAAGCTACCAACTTAGAAAACCCCTCTAACCAGTGGGTTGTTACTACAGCTCCTAGTGTGAAGATTGTTAAAATTAAATTTGGACTTAGCTAATACTTTATGTATTAGCTATTTTTTTTGATTGAGCTGGTGGACAAATGTCGCCACAGCTAGAAGTAATAACAAAAGTGTACTAACTTCTATGAAGCTCATGTCATCCCCCCTCTCTTAGTTTTTTCACCAAGAGCTGGAGGACTTCCCTATCTGGCTGCTGCTATTTTACCATAATATAGTTTAGTATGTAAGCTTTTCTAAACCATGTTTAATTTTGGCAACTTCATAAATTATAGCTAATCTAAAGTCAGTTACATTCCCCTTCTTTTCGTTATTATGAGCGTTGT
>CAZFXK010000030.1:0-23268 GCA_964522975.1 uncultured Bacteroides sp.
TCACTGTTTTCTTGTGTGCCGGTAAATAAATAAGATTGTGGACCATAGGTGAATAGCGGAACCATAATGGAACTGTGTTTATTAGAGGAAAAATGGCCTTCTATCTGTCCCTTTTCAATATCTCCATCTCGTAACGAGAGTTCTCCTGTTTCATGATCTGCTGTTATTATTACTAAGGTGTTTTGATCTTTCTCTGCAAATCTTATTGCTTTTTCAACCGCTTTGTCGAAATCCAATACTTCTTTTACAACACCTTCAAAATCTGTTGCATGTGCACTTTTGTCAATCCTTGCTCCTTCTACCATAAGAAAAAATCCATCCGGACTTTTGTTCGATAAAAAATCTATTGCTTTTTGAGTTGTTTTAGGTAAAAAATCTCCTCTGTTTTCATTTACTGATGCAGTTTCTTTTTTAGGTGGTAGAAAACCAATTTTATCATAGTCTAACCAATTTAATCCTTCTATGTTTTCTATGATTTTGAATTCTGCTTTAATTCCTTTTTGTACTTTTTCTGATTGCTTATTGAAAATCTCTATGCTTCCTGCTGCAAAAAACGATAGAGGACTATTTATTATATCTTCCCATATTTCTTTTGACCTATTTCTATTAGGTTGATGTGCAAAAAAGGCAGAAGGAGTGGCTCCGTCAAGATTGTCTGTTGTTACAATACCCGATTTGAAACCTAAGTCCGTTAATATTTCAGGAATGTTCTTTATGTTATTACCTTCTGTGTCAAGGCCTATTGTTCCGTTATTTGTTTTAGTGCCTGTAGCATATGCTGTACCCGAGGCTGCAGAGTCTGTTATAAAATTGTTCTTTGATTGTGTTTTTACAAATCCACAACTTTGCAGATTTGTAATGGTTAGTGTATTATTATTAGCAAACATGCCAGCACTTAAATGTGCTAATCCCATACCATCTCCAATCATAAGAATTATGTTTTTTACCGGCTTTTGAGAGCCGTCTATCGTAAAATCAGGCGTGTGTGTGTTATGAAATTCGTTATTAGTAAAGGGGTTTTTCTTTGTTGCCTCATTTTGTCCAAATGAATAACAGGTAAATAAACTCAGTAGTAATGCGAATATAAAATTGATTCTTGGCATAGTCTTTATCATTTGAGGTTCATAAACAGTCTAATTAAATAGCGAAAATATAATAACACTTTGTGGATTGTCCGTTTTTGAAAAACAAAAGTGTTTTTTCATAAAAGAAGCAAGGTTAGAGTTTACATCTACTTGCATTAAATTGTTGTCAACCGGCCTTGTTCTTATCTATCTTAGTTTGCTTAGCAAATTCTTTGCAATACAGTTTGATGCCACATTCAGAACATTTGGGACTTCGAGCCGTACAAACATATCTGCCATGGAGAATAAGCCAATGATGTGCAATGGGAACTAAATCTTTGGGAATATATTTTACTAGTGTCTTTTCTGTTTCAAGAGGGGTTTTAGAGTTGCGGGTTAGTCCTATCCGATTAGCTACTCTAAACACGTGTGTATCTACAGGCATAGCCGGTTTATTAAAAACAACAGACAATATTACATTGGCTGTTTTTCGGCCTACTCCCGGTAATGTAACGAGTTCTTTTAACGTACCGGGTACCTGACTATTGTATTGATCCACGAGCATTTGTGCCATGCCCACTAAATGCTTTGCCTTACTGTTGGGGTAAGTAGCACTTTTTACATAACTGTAAATTACATCCGGCGAAGCTAAAGCCATAGCCTCCGGAGTGGGATAATCCAAAAAAAGCTTAGGCGTAATTTGATTTATCCGTTCATCTGTGCATTGAGCAGATAGTATGACAGCCACTAGTAACTCAAAAGGGTTTGTATATTTAAGTTCTGTTTCAGCTACCGGTACGTTCTCTTTGAACCAAGTTAATACCTTTTCGTAGCGCTCTTTCATCTTCATAGTCCTATTTATTCCGTAAAATTTTCTATTCAAGTAATTAACACCATAGTTCTAAAAATGTTTTGTTTTTTCTTTTAGGACTCCTTAAAATATACAGATTCATATAAGGCGAAAACCTCGGGAAAAGTGGATTATGAACTTTATACAAAATAACACGTACCATCCATGCCACAAAAGATAGCCACCGCAAACAGAAGAAGCGAGTTGCCGTATTCTAATAATATATGGTGTATTCCAAGGGTTTTAGTGGGGCATATGCTTTTTAACCTTGATTCATCATCCTATTATAATCTGCGATTTGTAAAATACTCAATCTGATGTATCTCCTTTTTAGAGTTTTGTCTATGGGCTTTTGTGGATTCTAGAGCCGAGTTCTTTGAAAATAAATTGCTCCCAGACCGATGGGGCTTCTCTCCCAGACCGAACACTGGTTTAACCCAGACCGACCGAGCATTGCTCCCAGACCTATTGAATAGCTCTAAAGAAAGAGTAGTTAAGGATGCCGTAGAAAGTCGGGAAGTAATCGTTGTTTAGGTAGAGGACTTATTATTAAAGTGTAGTTTATGCTTTTTATTTGATCAAAAGAAAGATTCTATGTCATAATTTTCTAATTATTCTTATTGTTAAGGAGTTTAGAAAGATGTAAACTATTTAAACAATAGTGTAAAGTTATGTTACACTTCTTTTAAAGGAATAAAGGATGAAGTGCGTTCTGTTACTTGTGGCTGGTTTGGCACGCTATTCGCTTTATATTTAATAAAAGAATATAAAATGAAAAAAATACTCACACTATTAATTTTAATCATTCCTGTAAGTTTTTGTTTTGGAGAAAAAAAGTGGTCGCTATACGAGTGTATGGAATATGCCGTGGAGCATAATGCAAACACTAATACACGTCAGTTAGAACAATCAATTTATCATCAAGATTATATGGAGGCCATAGGAGGTTTGTTACCTTGGATAAATGCTAATACCGGAACTAATTTTAATTTTGGGCGTGGAGTGGATGCTAAAACTAATACCTATGTAAATGTTAACTCTTTTACAAATGACTATCACCTTTCTCTTTCGTTGATGCTTTTCGATGGTTTGTCCGGTTATCGGAAATTGCAATTAGCTAAAGTAAATAAGATGCTGGGGAAACACACCTATGAAGATGTGAGAGATAAGATAGCTTATGATACGATGGAAGCCTTTTTTAACCTACTCTATCAATACGATTTGGTTGATTTAGCCATAGAGGAATTGCAGCAGAACAATGAGGAATTGAAAAAAACGGAACGAATGGAGGAATTAGGTCTAAAAGGAGTACCTGATGTTGCTGAGATTGAAGCTAAGTATGAAGAATCCGTTTTTAATTTAACTCAGCAAGAAAACTTATTACTTGCTGCTATTTTGTTTTTGAAAGATAAAATGAATTACCCCATTGAAGAGGAACTACTCATAGTAAGAGAGCAGATTTCGAGTGGCGTATCTAAAATAGAGGAGAGTCCGTATTGTATTTATGATTTTTGCAAAAGCTTCTTGCCTAAAGCAAAGTCAGCACAGTTTGCTTATGATGCTCAACGCCTTAACTATAAGGTTACTAAAGGGAACTTTGCTCCAACCATTCGCTTGGATGCCGGAATAGGAACCAATTTCTCTCGTTTTATGGATGGAACAGAATATGAATCATTTAAAGATCAAATAAAAAATAGACGAGGCGAGTATGTTGGATTAACCCTTTCTATTCCGTTATTTAATGGTTTTAGTCGCACTTCAGGGGTACGCAAGGCTAAAGTAAGATATAAAATTGCTCAAGTTGAAAAAGAGAAAGTATTTAGAAAGTTATATGGCGAGATAGAAAAAGCAGTAACCGATGTTAACGGACAGGTTGATGAATATTTTCAAGCTGTTAAACAGCGAAAAGCTGCAGAGATAGCTCATCAGGTCAATCAAAGGAAATACAATGAAGGAATGATTGATCCCATTCTTCTACATACCAGTGCCAATCGGTTGATGAAAGCAAAAGCACAAGAATTGAATGCAAAATATAAATATCATTTAAAGTATAACTTAGTGAACTATTATAAAGGAGTACCTTTTTTAGGAGAATAAAAATATAAAATCAATGGATAGAAAAATAGAGAAGAAAAAAGGCTTGCAAAAAAAACATATTCCTTATGTTCTTGGAGGAGTGTTTGTCTGTTTAGTCTTAATTTGGTTGTTTTTTGGGAATCACAGTTCCAAGCTGAATGTGGAAAAAGAGAAAATCAGCATTCAAACGGTGCAGAAAGGGGAGTTTAATGATTATGTACGCATCAGTGGTCAAGTGCAACCCATTACTACCATACAGTTGAGTGCCATTGAGGGTGGAATTGTTGAAGAAAAATTGGTAGAAGAGGGTGCACAGGTTAAAGCGGGACAAATAATCGTCCGGTTATCTAATCCCATGTTGAGCTTGAACATTTTAGATAGTGAGGCTCAATTGGCCGAGAAGCAAAACTTCTTGCGGAATACACAAGTAACGATGGAGCAGGAGAAACTGAGGTTGCGACAGGAAAAATTGCAGCTTGACCTGGATGTAGAAAGAAAAAAAAGGAATTATAATCAATACAAGCAATTATATAGTGAACAGTTGGTCTCTAAGGAGGAGTTTTTGCAAGCCAAGGAAGATTATGAGTTTGCTGTGGAAGGACATAAATTGGTAATTGATCGTCAAAAGCAAGACTCCATCTATAGAGGAATTCAGATTGATAATATGGAGGAGAGTTTGCAGAATATGCGTAAAAATATGTTATTAGTTCGCCAGCGTAGTGAAAATTTAAATATTAAGGCTCCGGTCGATGGACAGTTGGGTTTACTGGATGTTGAGATTGGACAGAATGTGGGTACAGGAAGTAAAGTAGGACAAATAAGTGTATTATCCGACTTTAAGGTGGAGGCTTTGATTCCTGAGCATTATATTGATCGAGTTCGTGCCGGATTAGAAGCTACTTTTGAAAGGCAGGATCGTAATTTTGCCCTACGGGTTAGAAAAGCTTATCCTGAGGTCAGGGAAAAGGGGTTTAAGACGGATTTTGTTTTTGTAGGAGAGCGTCCGGAGAATATCAGAGCCGGACAGACTTATTATATTAATTTACAATTAGGACAGCCCACAGAGGCTATTTTGATTCCAAGAGGCGCTTTTTATCAGAGTTCCGGGGGACAGTGGATTTTTGTAGTTACGGATGACGGAAAACGGGCAGTAAGAAGATCCATTCGTATTGGCAGGCAAAATCCAATGCATTATGAAGTTCTTGGCGGTTTAGAACCGGGTGAGCAGGTAATAACCTCAAGTTATGATAACTACACCGAAGTGGATGAATTAATTTTAAAATAACAAGGCTATGTTAAAAGGACTCTATAGAAGTTTCAAACGATCACGTTTGTTTTTTATCATAAACATCATTGGATTAACCATTGGGTTATGTCTTTCCATTATGCTTCTCCTTTTTGTCTTTAATGAATTAAGTTTTGATAAACATTTTAAAGACAGTGATCGGATTGTAAGTTTAAATACGGTTTGGGATATGGGAGGGCATCAAGATATAATTCCCATCGTCATGCGATCAGCAGTTACTGAGATTCCTATAACAGTACCCGGTATTGAAGCGGCTACTCAGATTTATCAAAAAGGTAGGGAAGATGTGATTTATGAAAGAGAGTATTTTCAAAACTTAATGGTCTTTGCTACTGAGCCCAATTTCTTTGATGTGTTTGAATTAGAGTTTATAGAGGGAGATAAAAGTGTCTTGGATAATCCCAATACCGTAATTTTGACCGATAAGTATGCTCAAATCATTTTTGGAAATGTACAAAGAGCAATGGGTAAGAAAGTTACGATTAACGATAACGATTATGCTGTATCCGGTGTGGTAAAAGAGTTACCTGCGAATACTCATTTTCATTTTGATGTGCTTACCGATTTCAATTATTTTAAAGATTGGCCAAGTATTGAGTTCTTTGCCTTTTTTAAAATAGCAAAAGAACAATCGTTAGATGTTGTTTCCAAAGCTATAGCAGACACATATACAGCACAATTGGATAGGCTTATGGGTGGTATGGAAATAAAAGCGAGTGGGGTAACCGAGAAACTGACTGATATTTATTTGCATTCAAAGGCTACAAGTACATTAGGGGAGCGGAGTAGCATGCAATTTGTTTGGCTATTATGTGTGGTGTCTGTATTGATACTTGTGTTGGCCATTACAAATTTTGTTAATCTATTTATTGTTCAAGGTGAAACTCGAATGGTAGAAATTGGAATAAGAAAAGCTAATGGTGCTGATAAGAATAATATTATAGTGCAGTTTTTTTCAGAGATTGGAGTAACTGTTTTTATAGCCTTTATCTTGGCATTTGGATTGGTCGTCCTGTTGTTACCCCATTTTGCCCAATTGATAGATCGAAAGATAACTATTACCCAATTAGGTAATCCTGTTTTTATTTTGCCTATGGTGATTATTTTTGTTGTCACCGTGATATTATCTGCCGGTTATCCTTCTTTTTACTTGGCAAAATTCAACCCCATAGATACCTTGATGAAACGATTGCGATTCTCAAAACAGAGGTTAACAGCGTATATTGTCGTTTTTCAGTCTGTTATATCTATTGTTTTGTTGGCGTATATTTTCATAGTCAATAAGCAGATCACTTATCTGCAAGAGATGCCTATCGGCTATAACCCCAAGGGGGTAATGCACGTAGCGATGAACAATAAATCAAGACAAGAATATCAAACCTTGAAACAGGAATTATTGCGGAATCCCAAAGTAAAGGCGGTAAGTACCGCAAATCATATCTTTGGACTAGGCCCTAGTGGTCAATCTTTACGATTGCCGAATGAGGATTTGGAACAGGGTATTCAGGAGTATAGAATTTATTCGGGAATTTGCGAGTTGATGGAATTGGAATTAGTAGAAGGAGAATTCTACAAAGAAGATGGGGCTAAAAATGACAGAGGCATCATATTGAACGAATCTGCCATACAAATGTTGGGCTTAAATTATCCGGTTGTTGGCACTAATGTGATTTACAGAGAAGATGTTGATGAGCCTTTGGAGATTATTGGGGTAGTGAAGGATTTTGTGGTTACCAATCCGGAAGATGGGGTACCCTCTCTTGCCCTGAAATATTATGAGACTGTCTTTCCTATACTCTATGTTAAATTTGATGAGAGTGTTGCTTATAATGAAGGAAAGGATATTGTAGAAGCAGTTTTTCATTCCATTGATTCGGAGTTTTTAATAAACCCTCTTTGGAGTGATACCATTTATAGCAATAAGTTTAAGTCCTTCCAAACACAATCTGAAATATTGTTCTACACAGCTATTCTCGCCATTTTCATTTCTATGTTAGGTCTATTGGGTATTCACACCTTTACCTCCAGAAGAAGAACAAAAGAGATAGCCATTCGAAGAATAAATGGGGCATCGGCAATGTCTATTTTCTCCTTGTTGGCTATGGATGTCTTTAAGTGGATTTTATTATCAAGCATCATTGCAACCCCCATCGTTTATTACGTTGGAATAAACTGGTTAAACAACTATTATAACCGTACCACTTTGGATATAGCCATATTTGTCATTCCGGTTGTGTTACAGCTCATTATAGCTTGGGTTACTACTTCAGGTGTCAGCTTAAAGGTGTTGTCTCAAAATCCGGTAAACTCGCTAAAATCAGAATAAAATTATGATTAAGAACTTCCTTTTTGTATTAAAGCGTTTTAAGACCTTTAGTCTATTGAACAGACTAGGTTTATCAGCGGCTATCTTTATCTTTTTAATTGTAGCTGTACAGGTACATTATGATTTAAAATTCAATAGCTCCATACCTAATCATAAAAATATATTCCAAATAGTCAAGAAGGAATCAACAGCTGTTGACGAAAAGTATAATTGTAATTTTACATTGGATGAAAGAGATTTGTTTGTCAGTAAAATTCCTGAAATAAAAAAATATTGTTTTGATACGAAGTGGTGGAAATCGTCAAGAATTTTAGCTATTCTCCTCTTTTAAATAAAATGGGAGCCTTAATGATTACTCACAATGACCTGAATGAAATGAGTCATTTATACTTTAAAGCAGCTGAAGGAAAGATGCCGGAAGCACGGGTTCATATTAAAAGTATCTGGAAAAAATTTAGTGATGATGATATTTGGCTCGAGTTTTTGGATGAGAATCTGGAGCAGCTTTATCAGTCCCAACATACACTAGCCATTGCCATCTCCACGGTTAGTTTGATTATCATACTGATTGCCATAATGGGGACGTATGGGCTTATTACGTTCCAAACTAAGTATCGCACGAAAGAAATAGCCATTCGTAAGGTTAATGGAGCTGGGGTGGGAGAGGTTATATATCTATTAAATCGCGGACTTTTACTCCAATTCCTAATAGCTTGTTTGTTGGCTATCCCCATTAGTTATTATGTAGTAGACTTATGGCTGAGGCAGTTTCCGTATAAGATTCATATTTCCGGATGGGTTATGGCTCTGGGATGTCTCTTTGTTATGTTAATAACCACTCTTACCGTAACAATTCAAAGCTACCGTGCTGCCACGGCTAACCCTATTGAATCATTAAAATTAGAATAAATAAATTGTAAAATAAATAATAAAATTATGATCGAAATTAAGAATTTAAGTAAGGTGTTTCGTACCGAAGAGATTGAAACGGTTGCCTTGAATGATATTACGATGGGCGTAAAAGGAGGTGAGTTCATTGCAGTTATGGGACCTTCGGGTTGTGGTAAATCCACTTTGTTGAATATAATGGGACTCCTGGATAACCCTACTGCGGGTGAGTATGCTTTAGATGGGCAAGAGGTGGGTAAACTAAAGGAAAAAGAGCGAACCAAAGCTCGTAAAGGGAAAATAGGTTTCGTTTTCCAAAGTTTTAATTTAATAGAAGAGATGACGGTTTATGAAAATGTAGAACTTCCGCTTATCTATTTGAATATGAAAAAGACAGAGCGTAAAAAACGGGTTGAGGAGGTCTTGAAGAAAATGAACATCGGTCACCGAAGTGGTCATTTTCCAAACCAACTTTCGGGTGGACAACAACAACGGGTGGCCATTGCCCGGGCTGTTGTTGCTGACCCCAAACTTATATTGGCGGATGAACCTACCGGTAATTTGGATTCAAAGAATGGCTCTGATGTAATGAATTTATTAACTCAATTGAATCAAGAAGGAGCTACTATAGTTATGGTAACACACTCACAGCATGATGCCTCTTTTGCTCATCGGGTAGTGAATCTATTCGATGGAAGAATCGTTACGGAAACACAATTATAGTTTGGTTAATTAACCGATTTAAGCGTTTTTGTTTGCAAATACTTTTTCTCTTAAATCGGGAGATTTGATAAACGTGAGCTCAATGGAAACACTGAAAATAATGAGATGGATTAATGTTAAGCTATTTTTGTAGTAGAGTAAATAATCTTTTCGTTTTGTATAATTGTTTAATTAAATATATTTAAGTTAACTCACATAAGGCAAACTCTAAACCTGTTTACTTGTCGCTTTGAGTAGAACAGGAGTGGGATTGCTGAAATTTAATAGGTAATTATAGTTATCCGATAGAGTACAACGAGCTCACGTTTCTTTAGTTCAGTTTTCTTATTTTATTGGTCTATTTTTGCTTTAGGGAGAATCACGCTAAAAATGGTCCATCCTTCATTATGGGTGTGTTTTAGTGTTCCGTTTTGCAAACGCAGTATATATCTTGATACACTTAGTCCGATACCAGATCCTGTTTTTTTAGTGGTAAAGAAAGGAACGAAAATATCATTGACCATATCTGTCGGTACAGGTTTTCCATTATCACAGATATCTATCTGAATAGTTTCTTCTGTTGAGGTTGTTTTTATCTTGATTATTTTTTCCTGCTTTTCCTCTAAAGCCTCAATGGCATTCTTTAATAAATTGATGATTACTCGGCTTAATAAAGATTGATCGGCTTGAATCGCTTCCTCCTTTGTTATCTCCAACATCGTATTAATGCTGTTTTTTGTCAGTTCGGCTTCTTCCAAATTTATCACCGATTGGAGAAAAGGAGTGAGTTGAAAATTGCTTATCTGAGGTGTAGCAACTCTGGAAAATTCTCTATAGGAGTTTACAAAAGCAATTAACTCTTTTGCCGTATCGTGAATGGTTTGCAAAGAATCTATGGTGTTTACTCTAAGTCCCTTTTCTTCCTCTTGATTTGCTGTTTTGTATTCAAATAAAAGCATCTCTGTTAAAGATGTGATGGGAGCTACCGAGTTCATTATTTCGTGGGTCATTACACGTATTAATTTAATCCAGGAGTCCATCTCTTTTTCTTCTAATTCATCTGCAATGTTGTTCAAAGAAATGATGCGCAACTCTTTTTGATGAATAATAATGGAAGATACTTTAATGAGAATCTGTATCTCCTCAATTTCGGAGGTAATCTTTATTTGTTGATTCTCAGATCGACTACTTAAGTTTCTGAATAAATCGGGAAGGCTTCTATCAATGATGTTTAATTGATTGATATGGGTAAACACAGGAAGGCCAAATAGTTTAGAGGCCGCTTGATTACATCCTTTTACATTGTGTTTGTCGTCTAAGATGATAATTCCGGTGGATATATGTTCAATGATGAGGCTTAGAAATTTCTCATTTTCTATAACCTCTTGTTTGGCTCTTGACAAGATCTCTTTGATGCGATTCATCATTCTATTTAACTCTATTTCTCTTCTCGATAATTGAGTTGTTGAAAAATGAAACGCATAATCTCCGTTGTCTAGTGCATCTAGCAGAAATACAATGTTTTTGTTGTATTTATTGTAGTGTTTATAGAGTTGTTGGAGTTCTATAAGTGCCAGCATAACAAAAAGACCTCCCAATATATATTGCCTCTCCAGCAAATAGTAAGTTGCAAGACTAACTGTGGCAATCAGTAGGAAGATATAGAGATAGAGTTTATAGTCAATAGATTTGAACATGGATCAATAATTAATATTATATCGTTTCAATTTGTTGTAGAGTGTAGGGCGAGATATGCCTAACTGATTGGCAACTGCAGAAATATTGTTTTCGTAATTCAGCATGGCTTTTTCTATCATTATTTTTTCCATTTCTTCCAAACTAACCATTTCAAGAGTCTCTTTTTTATCCTCCAATGCTCTGGTATAGAAATCAGAAGGTCTTAAAATCGTATCATCTGTCAGGATGACTGCTTTTTCTATGGCATGTTGAAGTTCTCTTACATTGCCCGGCCATATGTATTTCTTTAGTTTCTCTAAAGCCTCTGCACTAAAGGTTAAGTCTTTCTTGTTATATTTCTTTTGGTAGCGATTAAGGAAGAAGTCTGCTAATTGAGGAATGTCTTCTTTACGTTCTCGTAGGGGAGGAACTTCCAGATGTATGGTGTTAATGCGGTAGAGTAAGTCTTCTCTGAAAATTCCTTCTTTAACCGCTTGAAAAAGATTTGCATTCGTTGCACAAATCAATCGAATGTTTACTGCAATGGGTTGATTACTTCCTATCCGTATGATTTCTCTTGTTTGTAAAGTTCTTAGCAACTTAGGTTGTTGGGTTAGTGCTAAATTTCCTATCTCATCTAAAAAAAGTGTTCCATTATCTGCTACTTCAAACTTTCCTGCTTTATCAGTATGGGCGTCTGTAAAAGAACCCTTCATATGACCAAATAACTCACTTTCAAAAAGAGAAGAGGTAATGGAGCCCATATCAACCGTGACAAAGGGTTCTTTTTTTCGCAGAGATAAGTTGTGTATGGTTTTAGCAACGACTTCTTTTCCGGTTCCATTCTCACCGGTAATCAAAATATTGGCATCGGTGGGCGCTACCTTTTCTATTTTGCTGAAAAGGTCTTGCATAAGTTGAGATTCGCCCCAGCAAATTTCCTCTTTTCTATTAATCTCTGCACTTAATCCTTTCTGTTTTTCTTTCAGGCGTTTCACCTCTTTTCTGGATTGATAAAGCGCGTAGGCCGATTGTAGTGTGGCTATTAACTTGGCATTATCCCACGGTTTCACAATAAAATCGGTAGCTCCTTCTTTTAAGGCTTTGACAGCCAGTTCAATATCGGCATACGCAGTGAAAAGAACCACAGGAATATCCGGATTTGTTTTCTTGATTTCGGAAAGCCAGAAAAGGCCTTCGTTTCCTGTGTTTCTACCGGCAGAAAAATTCATATCCAGTAAGGTTACATCCGGATTTTTTTCTTTAAGAGTAGTAATCAGTGTATTGGGCGAGGGGAGTAGGATTACTTCCTCAAAATAATTGGATAGTAAAATACGGAGTGTATTGAGTACGTTTTTATTATCATCTATAATTAAGATTCTTCCTTTTTTCATGCGTATTTCTTAAATGGAGCCTTGTGATTAAATTTAAGGATAAATATACCATTTACGAATAAAAGAAGAGTGAATTTTAAGTTCTTTTTATCCCTTAACTAGTGTCCAAGCAAAGTTAGTAACTTCACGTGATATCATTAAGAATTGCCGGAAGTAACGCCATCTAATAGTATTGGTAACTTACATGGTTTGCGAGGTGGTATATAGAAGAACGTCTGTTTTTTTAATGAAATCTCAGCTTATTATTGAAACTATTTCAATTAGAGAAATTAACAGGAAGAGTTAATAACTGATACATTAATGTGCGCGCCATACGCTTCTGGCCTATTGTGCTAGGGTGTAGTCGATCGAACGACGAATCATTGAAATAGATCAGTTGTTCTTCCACCATTGGATTTATGCCTGTAAGGGCGTTTAAATCAATTACAGGTATCCCCCAAAGGTTTCCTGCCTCTTTTATAGCCTGAATATAGGCATCAATATATTCACCGCAAAGATTTTGGTAACTCTCGTCCGGTTGAACATTCTCCTCGCTAAATTTGGCAAATGATCGGTGTAGGGGAGTCAATAGCACAATTTGTTTATCAGGGAATAACTGTTTCAATCGGTTTATACCGATATTAATACGCCCTTTATAGGTTTCGTTTGACATCACAAAGTCGCGTTTCATTCGTGTAACTAATTTCTCTGGTTCACCCCGAGCAGCCATTACTTCAGCTTTTCTTTCTATATACCACTCACCTACAGGTATGCCGGCGTTAAAATCATTTGTTCCCATAAGAACAAGAATTGCATCGATGTCGTTACCCTGCTCTTTTTTTAGAAGTTCCGTTTGACGGGGGACATCATTCCATTGTCGGCCACTTATTCCATACACATAGGGTGTAATGTTTAGCCATTCTTCCAGAAACGACCAATATTTCTTAATTTTATCACTATAGTTCTTCGGGTCAGTCAAAGAATCTCCTATATAAGCAATTCGTTTGCCGTACCAAGGATGAAGGACATAACCTTTGGTGGGAATTTCAGTGTTTATTGTTGTTTTTTTACTTTGGGCGAAAAGAAATGTGGAAAAGAAGGCTAAGAGTATAAGACTACAAATTCTATTTGTTTTCATAAATGTTTTTTTGAGTGTTTTACAGATTTACTTAAAATGTGGTTTACAAGAAGTTGTTTAAAGTTTAGATTATCTAGTATGCTCTGTTAAAGTTCAATGGTTCCTTAGAATGTTTATTCTATTCACAATTGGCAACGTGGTAATTGTGAATAGATGAATAAATTGACAACATAACCAATTTTATTAAAAAACGGTCGGAAATTATAGAATAAATTAGAAATGATCAAAGAAGGAAATATTCATTCTTCAGAAATCCCTGAATTCTAAAGGTTATCAATGAAGCTATATTGTCGCTGGAGAATGGTGATTCGCCATTACAGTATATCCTTTAATTTTAGGCACAAAAAAAGTCCTTACTTCCGTAGTAGTAAGGACTAACTTATTGTGAGTGTTTCTGTTTTTATTAATGTGCTGCTTGAAACTCCTTCAAGAAACGAATATCGTTTTCTGAGAACATTCGAATGTCATTTACCTGATACTTCAGATTCGTAATGCGTTCAATTCCCATACCTAAAGCATAACCACTATAAACAGTACTGTCTATAGAATTAGCCTCTAAAACATTCGGGTCAACCATACCGCAGCCTAAAATTTCAACCCAACCGCTGTGTTTACAGAAAGGACATCCTTTTCCCCCACAAATATTACAGCTGATATCCATTTCCGCACTTGGTTCAGTGAAAGGGAAATAGGAAGGGCGGAGCCTGATTTGGGTTTCTTTACCAAACATTTCCTGAGCAAAGAGTAATAAAACCTGTTTTAAGTCGGCAAAAGATACCTCTTTATCAATATAAAGAGCCTCCACCTGGTGGAAGAAACAGTGTGCCCTATAGCTAATGGCTTCATTACGATAGACTCGTCCGGGACAGATAATACGAATTGGCGGTTTGGAAGTCTCCATTACACGAGTCTGTACAGAAGAAGTATGTGTACGTAAAACTACATCCGGTTTAGATTCAATGAAGAAAGTATCTTGCATATCACGTGCCGGATGGTCTTCAGGAAAATTGAGGGAAGAGAAAACATGCCAATCATCTTCCATTTCAGGTCCTTCTGCAATACTGAAACCTAAACGATTGAAAATATCTATGATTTCATTCGTTACGATTGATATGGGATGTCTTGTCCCTAATTTTATGGGATAAGCTGTTCTAGTTAAATCAATATCCAAAAGCGATGAATCGTCAGTCTTTATGGCTTCTTTTAGTTGAGCCATACGGTTTTGAGCTGTCTGTTTTAGCTCATTGATTTTAATTCCGATAGCTTTTTTTTGTTCTGCAGGAACCTCTCTAAATTCAGCCATTAATGAATTTATAATTCCTTTTTTGCTTAAATATTTAATACGTAGAGCTTCAATCTCTTCTTCGCTCTTTGCATTTAGCGTTTGAATTTCTTCAAGTAGCTGTGTAATCTTGGCAATCATATCTTTGTTTCTTAATGTGCAATGTCTTAATTCGTACAAAGATATAACATTATGCCTAAAATAGTTCTAAAAAGAGAGGCAAAAGTAAGCATTGATGTTAACTGTTAACTGATATAATAACGGATTTCCTTTTTTTATTTTAACATATCATCTGAGTTTTAGTTTTTTTTGTTATGATTTGGATTTCAAATTAAAGTCAAGGATTGATTTAGGGGGTGTGTTTTTCTTCTTGCTGCATGTTTTTATGATTACAGTTTGTTTTTGTTTAAGTAGTTGATTCATAAATTATTATGTGTTTTTGGTTACGTAAGCAAAAGAGAATGTAACATTAAATAAAGTCATGAAACGCCAACAAAAACATATGTAACGATATAGTCTGTTTGGTTAAAATAGTTTAGGTAAATTTGTTTTATTTCACATATGCGCTTAATTCATTTGAGCGTTTGTTGTAAATGATATATTCTTTAGTTGCGTTAACTGAAAAATGTTTAATTAAAATTTATCTGTATGAAAAATGCAAAGTATTTTAGGCCATTAGGTCTGTTTATTCTGTTATGTTTTACTTCTCTTTGGGGGTTTTCTCAAAGTATATCCGTACAAGGGGTTGTGAAAGATAAGAATGGTGAAGAAATCATAGGTGCTTCCGTTCTGGAAAAAGGTACTACAAATGGTACCATCACTGATTTCGATGGAAATTTCACAATGAATGCGAGTGATGGTGTTACATTAGTTATCTCTTATATTGGTTATAAAACACAAGAAGTTATTGTACAAGGAGATAAAGCTCTCATCATTACTCTTGAAGAAGATTTAAAAACTCTTGAGGAGGTGGTTGTTATTGGTTATGGAACAGCTAGGCGTTCTGATGTAACCGGCTCTATTGCTTCTGTGGGGAGTGAAAAACTTCGTGAGGTTCCTGCTACTAATATTTCTTATGCTCTTCAGAATAGAGTTGCCGGAGTAGATATGACACAAACTTCATCAAAACCAGGAGCTAATATGCAGATTCGTATTCGCGGTACTCGTTCATTAACAGCATCGAATGACCCATTGGTGGTTTTAGATGGAATTCCATTTATGGGTAATTTGTCAGAT
This sequence comes from uncultured Bacteroides sp., assembly GCA_964522975.1. Taxonomy (GTDB): domain Bacteria; phylum Bacteroidota; class Bacteroidia; order Bacteroidales; family Bacteroidaceae; genus Bacteroides_E. Next base: position 15,919 of record CAZFXK010000030.1, read on the forward strand.
ATCAATCCAAACGATATAAAGAGTATGGATATCTTGAAAGATGCTTCTTCAACTGCTATCTATGGATCTCGTGGTGCAAATGGTGTAATTCTTATTACAACGCTTAAAGGGATGCAAGGATCTCCGGCTAAAGTAAGCTATAATGGATATTTTGGTTTCAAAGATATTTTTGCTAAATATCCTATGATGAACGGGCCTGAATTTGTGGATTTACGAAAGGCCGCCGGAATGTTTACAAACTCTTTAGACGAATCGGATGATATGGATACAGACTGGCAAGATTTAATGTATCAAACAGCTATTGTTACCAGTCATGATGTGGGGGTTTCAGGTGGTACTGTTGGTGGTAGCTATAGTTTTGGTGCGGGATACTATAGAGATGAGGCTGTTATCCCTACTCAGTCTTATGATCGTTATTCTCTACGTGCTAATTTTGATCAAAAGGTGGGTGATTATATACGTGTAGGTCTTTCGACCAATACTAATTATAATGTTACAAGAGGTAGTCAAGTAGGACTTTATAATGTGTTAAGTGCCTCTCCTATAGCTGATCCTTATAACGAAGATGGTACATTGAAAAGAACGATTAAAATGCCACTAGACGAAACATGGGTATTAACTAAAGATGTAGTAAAAGACTTAAAAGGTTCCTGGATGGATGATAAGAAAGCTTTTGGGTCATATAATACTTTATTTGCTGAAGTGGAAGCTCCTTGGGTAAGAGGATTAAAATATCGTATTAATTTAGGGCTAAATTATCGTTCTAATGAATTTGGTGCTTTCACGGCAGAAGGTGTTAATAGTTCTTCTACTACTACTCCATCAACAGCTTCTTTACAAAATGAAAAAACGAAAAATTGGGCTGTTGAGCATATGGTTAGTTATGATCGTACTTTTGCCGAGAAACATCAATTAAATGTTGTTGGAATGTATTCAGCAGAAGAGACAACTTATAATAAGTCTCAAGTGTCAGCAAAAGACATTCCGGCTGAATATTTTCAATACTATAATTTAGGACACGCTCATGGCGAGATCAAAGTGGATCCGAATGATCAGAATTATTATAGAAGTGGTTTGATGTCTTGGATGGGACGTGTTATGTATTCTTATGATAATCGTTATATGTTGATGGCTACCCTTCGGTCAGATGGTTCTTCCCGATTGGCAAAAGGACATCAATGGCATACCTACCCTGCTGTTTCAGTGGGTTGGAACTTGATGAATGAATCTTTTATGAAAAAGTTTAATTTTCTTGATAACTTAAAACTACGTATTGGTTATGGTGAGACTTCTAATCAAGCCATTGATCCTTATTCTACATTAGGGAGATTAAGCTTGCGACATTATAATTTTGGGCCTTCATTTGCTACTGGTTATTATATATCTAACTTATCTAATCCTACTCTAGGATGGGAGTATTCTTCTACATGGAACTTTGGATTAGATTTTTCTCTATTCAGTGGGCGTTTGTCTGGAACCATGGAATATTATGTTCAAAAGACAAGTGATTTGTTGTTAAGTGTTAATTTGCCAGCAACTTCAGGTGTTGGAAGTTATATGGGTAATATTGGTAAGACTCAAAATAAAGGTATAGAGTTTACATTAAATGGAACTATCTTAGATAGCTATAACGGATGGACTCTTGAGGCTGGTATCAATCTCTATGCTAATCGTAATAAATTGGTTTCTTTGGCTTCTGGACAAGATAGAGATGAGCAGAATCATTGGTTTGTTGGACATCCCATTGATGTTATTTATGACTATGAAAAGATTGGATTGTGGCAGGAGGGAGATCCTTATTTAGATATTTTAGAACCGGGTGGAAATGTGGGGATGATAAAAGTTAAATATACCGATGACTATAATGCGGATGGAACTCCAATACGGCAAATAGGTCCGGAAGATCGTCAAATTATAAGTATGGAGCCCAATTTTCAAGGAGGATTTAATACTCGTGTAGCCTATAAAAGTTTTGATTTAAGTATAATTGGAGCTTTTCAAAGTGGAGGTACGCTTATAAGTTCTCTTCATTCTTCTAATGGTTATTTGAATATGTTATCAGGACGTCGTGGTCAAGTAGATGTAGACTATTGGACTCCTGAAAACACAGGAGCAAAATATCCAAAACCCGGTGGTATTACAAGTGGCGATAATCCCAAATATGGAAGCACCTTAGGTTATTTTGATGCTTCTTATCTGAAAATCCGTACAATAACATTGGGTTATAATTTTGATAATTTGAATTTTATAAAAAATCTTGGAGTTAGTCAATTACGAGCTTATGTAACGGTTCAAAATCCTTTTGTTCTTTTTTCTCCCTTTAATAATGAAACTGGTTTAGATCCTGAAACGAACTCTTTAGGTGATGAAAATGTAGCAGTGGAAATGTTGAGTCGTTTGCCTATTGTTGGAACAAATTCACCTTCTACGCGTAACTTCTTATTTGGTATCAACTTAACCTTTTAATTAAATATTACGATAATGAAACATATTTTTGAAAAAATAAAAATAACCGGTATAACCATAGTGGCATTGCTATTGTTTCTGGTTTCTTGTTCAGGCCTTTTAGATGAACAACCACGAAGTATTTATGATCCTGGGTTTTTTAAAACTGAAAAAGGAATTCGTGGAGGAATAACTTCTATGTATGCTCATCTACGTTATATATATGGGCAAGCTTATTATTACAATTCTTGTATAACTGGTACTGATGAAGCTACTTATGCTAAAGATGCAGATGGTAACTTTAAAGATGCCGATATGTCTGGTGTTGGTAATTTGACCGCTTCAAGTTCTCGATCTGATGTCTTGTGGGGAGTGGCATTTTCTAACATCAATACAGCTAGCGCAGTCATTGAAAATGCGGCTGATCTTGACATTGCCGAAGAATTAATTGCTGAAGCCCGCTTTTTTAGAGCTTTTGATTATTTTTTATTAGTACAAACATTTGGTGGGGTTCCCCTGGACTTGGGCAATGGAGAGTTGAAGTTTAACGATACCCCTTCTCGTATCTCAGTTCGTAATACGGTTCCAGAAGTATATACAAAAGCTGTCTTTCCTGATTTGCTTACAGCTGTAGAATTATTGCCGGAGACCGGCCGTGTAACAGGAGGGGTGACAAAAACCGTTGCTCGTCTTTATTTGTCAAAGGCTTATTTAACGTATGCCTGGTGGTTAGAAAATCCAAAGAATATTCCTACTTATCCTGAAAGTGAACGGATAGATCCTGATGGACATGATGCTCAATGGTATTTTCAAAAAGCTTATGATATCGCTACTGAGGCTATAGACAATCCCGGTCCCTTTGGCTTGCAACCTACATTTTATGATGTAAACGTTGCAACAAATGATAGGAACAATGAAATTCTATTGTATGCAGATCATACTGAGGAAAGTGAAATGTATAATGGTGGAAGTCTTTCTTATGGAAGTGGTGGTGCTCCGGATAATTTTGCCGGTTGGATGATGACTTGGAATTATACCAATATACAAAGTGGAGTAACTGCTGATTGGAGTGATAAAATAAACCCTGTTCAGAGAGAAGCTGCTCAAGCTTTAGGGCGTCCTTGGACACGTATGTGCCCAACTGTTAATGTAATAAGAGATTTATTTGCAGATAAAGAAAATGATTCTCGTTATGATGGTACTTTTACTACGGTGTATCGTGCAAATTGGCCTAAAGGCGGAGCAACAAATGAGTTTGTTTATAATGCCAATAATATGAAGATATACCCGGGAGATGCTGTGCTTACATTTTTGGATAAAGAACCGGATGTTTCAATTACTTATCCTGATGGACAAGGTCAAAGTAATATTGGAGCCGGGACATTGCCTGATAGATCTGATTTTGTGATTTCTCCAAATGCCATTAGCCGGATTGTTTATCCCGGTCTTTGGAAACTTGGTCCTTATAGGACTGATAATATGGGAGGCTTGGGAGAGCCTAATGCAGGAAGTACGCGTCCTTTCAATATTGCTAAATTTTCAGAGCTATATTTAGTTGCAGCTGAGGCAGCAGTTAAAGGAGCTCAAATTAAGTCAGGAAAAAGTGCCGAAGAGTTAGTTAATGTACTTCGTGAACGAGCAGGTAAATGGAGATGGGATAATGGAGATAATGCTGAAAGAATAGAAGATAATAGTGCAGCAATGGTTGCAGATACTCCCGGATCAATTACTCTTGATTATATTCTTGATGAGCGTTCTCGTGAGTATTATGGAGAAGGATATCGTTGGTTTGATTTAGTTCGTACTCAAACATGGGCTGAGCGAGCAAAATCATACGAAATCTGTGGTAATAATTATGGAGATCATACTCCAGAAACTTTTGAACGTACTATTGAAACTTATCATTATTTACGACCTATTCCACAAGGTCAATTGGATGGAATGGAGATGAGTGCTCAGGAAAAAGAGGCTTATCAAAATCCGGGTTATTGATAAAATAACTATTGAATTCGTTAGAGAAGCAGGAAACTTACTTATTATAGTGAGGTCTCCTGTTTCTTTTTTTCTATGAATTTTAGATTCTAAAAATAGGTTATGTGCTTTATGAAAGCTTGTGTAAAATTGTGTAGTTGAATAAGATGAAGTCTAAACGGAAGAAAACTTTATGAAAACTACTATAAATTTCACTATGCCAATAAATAAATCTCTATAAATTATTTTTAGCTTTTACTTTTATATCAACCGGTTGTATGAGATTTTCCGGAGCTAAAACAATATCCAAATCTTCTTTTGATAATATCTGATATTTTAGAATCAAATCATAAACTGATTCTCCGGTTTCTAATGCTTCTTTTGCAATTTTAGTAGAGTTTGTATAACCAATGATGGGATTTAATGCGGTTACTATACCAATGCTATTGAGTACATCTTTTTTACATTTCTCTTTGTGTGCTATTATTCCTTCAATACATAGTGTACGCAATGTTTCGCAAGCTCTTTGTAGGAGATCTGCAGATTCAAAACAACATTGAACCATGATCGGCTCCATGGCATTTAATTCCATTTGAGAACTATTACCTCCTAAAGTTATGCATAAGTCATTTCCCATAATTTTATAGGCTATTTGGCTGACGACCTCCGGAATGACAGGATTGATTTTTCCGGGCATAATGGAAGAACCGGGTTGCATTTCCGGAAGTCCTATTTCCCCTAATCCACAACGAGGACCGGATGAGAGTAGACGTAAGTCATTACTTATTTTATTTAGTTTAACAGCTACTCTCTTTAATGCAGAGGAATAACCAATAAGTTTTGAGGTGTCTGATGTAGCTCCTACTAAATCTGAGGCTATTTTAAAATCAAAACCAGTGATTTTCTTTAGTGACTGGATGCATTCTTTAGAATAATCAGGTAATGTGCAAATGCCTGTTCCAATGGCCGTAGCTCCCATGCTAATGGTTAAGAATTCATCTGCAACAAAGTCCAAATTCTTAATTTCATCCTCTAAAATGCTGGCAAATCCACCAAAAGTTTGTCCTAAACTCATTGGAACGGCATCTTGTAGTTGAGTGCGCCCTACCTTAATGACATCTTTGAATTCCTTTTCTTTTTTACGTAGTGAGTGTATGAGTCTTTTGTAAGGTTTTAAGATTTCTAAATGAGTTAAATAAAGTCCGATATACACTGCTGTAGGATAAGCATCGTTTGTAGATTGAGAGCAATTTACGTGATCGTTGGGAGAACAATATTGGTATTCTCCCCGTTTGTGTCCCATGATTTCCAGTGCACGATTTGCAATGACCTCATTGATATTCATATTTGTTGTTGTTCCGGCACCACCTTGAATCATATCTATGGGAAAATGCTCGTGAAACTTTCCCTCTATGATTTCGTCGCAAGTTTTGACTATTACAGTTTTGAGTTTATCCGAAAGAAGGCCTAATCTGTAATTTGCTAAAGCAGCTCCTTTTTTAGTAAGAGCTAATCCTTTGATAAAATTGGGGTATTGATTCAACTTAAAGTTGCTGATTTGAAAATTCTCAATGCCACGTAGAGTTTGAATACCATATAGAGCATCTTCCGGAACTTCTTTTACACCAATTAAATCTTTTTCTATTCGTGTTTGTGTTATAATGGTTTGTGCACTCATTATTTTAATTAATTTTGTTATTAGTTGGCAGTACCTAATTTGAACTGTTTTAATTTTAGGATGCAAGGTATAAAGAATAGTTCTGATATGAATTGTTTTTTATAATCCATTAACTTAATTTGATTCTTTCTTCTTGTTTGTTTATTGAATTATTTGGTTTCTAAAAATCTGATTCTTGATTTTTTTTCTGTCTAAAAGTTTTTTGGTTTTCGTTTAAGATGTTAATTTGTTTTATTCTTGGATGGATTTGATGGTTCACTTGTGAATGGTATTTTAAATTCAAGTATCCCACATAAAATAAGTATCTAAAAATAACAAGTGTATGCTTATTGTTGACTATCTTTATTGCACTCAATAAACAACAAAACAGTACTTAAGCTTACAAAGTTGTACTTTAGTTCATTGAAATCACCAAATTGGAGTCTACTATTTTTGGCAATCAGTTGTGATTAGCTTACAAAGTTGTACTTTAGTTCATTGAAATCACCTAATAGACCTATTATGCCACAAGAAATGCAGTTGTGATTAGCTTACAAAGTTGTACTTTAGTTCATTGAAATCACCATTCTGTTTTTTATAGTGAACTGCATCTTCGTTGTGATTAGCTTACAAAGTTGTACTTTAGTTCATTGAAATCACCTGATAAAGACAAAATATTCTTTCAAACGTGTTGTGATTAGCTTACAAAGTTGTACTTTAGTTCATTGAAATCACCAAAGAGATTAAGGAGCAAGCAATAGGCATGGTTGTGATTAGCTTACAAAGTTGTACTTTAGTTCATTGAAATCACCATATCCAGACCGTTAGATTGAGTGCATCTAGTTGTGATTAGCTTACAAAGTTGTACTTTAGTTCATTGAAATCACCTATAAAAGAATCGTTTAATCGAGTTAAATAGTTGTGATTAGCTTACAAAGTTGTACTTTAGTTCATTGAAATCACCAGCTTACAACAAATGGACTTAATGTATTTGGTTGTGATTAGCTTACAAAGTTGTACTTTAGTTCATTGAAATCACCATTTAATTATTTTAATTCTTCTACATCTGTGTTGTGATTAGCTTACAAAGTTGTACTTTAGTTCATTGAAATCACCTTTAGTAAATACACTCATCCAGATAGGTTCGTTGTGATTAGCTTACAAAGTTGTACTTTAGTTCATTGAAATCACCCTTGAGCAGATTAATGAGTATTTCAAGCCAGTTGTGATTAGCTTACAAAGTTGTACTTTAGTTCATTGAAATCACCAAAGAGATT